>JBIKWH010000092.1:0-6797 GCA_044356435.1 Vicinamibacterales bacterium | reverse complement strand
CGTGATGGCGAGCCTGCCGCGCACGGCGAACGGCAAGATCGATCGCACGGCGCTGCGCGCGCACGTGATCGCGGACGGCGCGACCACCCGCCCGCGCCGGGAGCCCGCGACGCCCACCGAACGCCGGCTCGCGGCGGTGTGGGCGGATGTCCTTGAGTTGCCGGGCGTGGGCGCCGACGACGACTTCTTCCAGCTCGGCGGCCACAGCCTGAAGGGCGCGCGCCTCGCGTTCCGCGTGAATGAAGAGACGGGGGTCCTGCTGACGCTGGCCGAGGTCTTCCAGCATCCGACCGTCGAGTCCATGGCGCGGCGCGTCGACGCCCGCTCAGCCGACGCCGACGCGCACCAGCCGAGGCGCGATGCGATTCCGCTGGCGCCGTTGACGCCGGACGAACTCGACCTCCTGAACGAGTAGCCCGACCGTGCACTCGATCGAGGAACTGAAGAACCGGGCCCGTCAGGGCGACCAGGATGCGCTGCGGGAGCTGCGTGAGCGGGGCTTCTTCGCGAAGAAGGGTCAGCGTGTCTCGTACCCGGTCTCCGACGCGCAGCGGCGCCTCTGGGTGCTCGACCAGATGGCGCCGGCCTCGGCGTCGTACAACGTCCCGGGCGCGCTCCGGATCACGGGCGCGCTCGACGAAGACGCGTTCGCGCGCGCGCTGGCGGCACTGGTCGCGCGGCACGAATCCCTCCGCACCCGCTTCGATCTCGTCGACGGTGAGCTGCGTCAGATCATCGAGCCAGGCGCGGAGGTCGCGCTCGACCGGCTGAGCGTCCGGCACGCCGTCGATCCGGTCGGCGCGGCGCACGCCCTCGTCGCGGAACGGGCAGCCAGGCCGTTCCGTCTGGCGGACGCGCCACTGGTCACGGCGGCGCTCATCGAGCTTGGCTCGGACGACCGCGTCTTCGCCGTCACCATCCATCACATCGTCTGCGACGCCTGGTCGATGCAGGTGCTGGTCGGCGAACTGTTCGCGCTCTACGACGCCTTCGCGCGTGGTGCCGTGAATCCGCTGCCACCGCTGCGCCTCCAGTACAAGGACGTCACGGCGTGGCAGCAGCAGCGGATCGAGGCCGGTGAGTTCGAGGGGGCACGCCGCTACTGGCTCGACCAGTTTGCCGAGGCCGTCCCTCAGGTCGACCTGCCCCGCGACTTCCCGCGCCCCGCGGTGCAGACCTTTAGCGGCGGACAGACGTCGCGCGAGATTCCGCGCGAGACGGTCGCGCGGCTCGAACGCACCGGCGCCACGGCCGGCGCCACGATGTTCATGACGCTGCTGGCGGCCGCGCGCGTGCTGCTGCTGCGCTACACCGGCCAGCGCGACGTGATCGTTGGCACGCCCGTCTCGGGCCGCACGCATCCCGATCTCGAACAGCAGGTCGGCTTCTATGTGAACCTGCTGCCGCTGCGGACGCCGATCGCGCCGGCCGACACGTTCCGGCAGGTGCTGGATCAGGTGCGCAAGGCCTGCACGGCGGCCTACGAGCACGACTACCCCTTCGATCGGCTGGTGGGCGATCTCGATCTGCCGCGCGATCTGAGCCGCTCGCCGCTCTTCGACGTGCTGCTGAGCGTGGAGGAAAGCCAGCCCGCCGTGGCGGCGCCTTCCGGCGTGCAGCTCGCGCCGTTCGCCGTGGACGCCGTCGTCGCCAAATACGACCTGACGCTCTTCTTCACGCGGTCCGGGGACGCGCTGCACCTGGCGGTCAACTACAACCGCGACCTCTTCCGCGCCGAGCGGATGGAGGTGCTGGCCGGCCACCTCGTGCATTCGCTGGATCAACTGACAGCGCGGCCGGACGCGTGCGTCGGCGATCTGCCCCTGGCGGATGCCCGCGAAGCCGCGCGGGTTCGCGAGGAGTTCGGCACGGCGCCCGCGCCGTATCCGCGAGAACAGTCCATTGCCGCCGTCTTCGACGCGCAGGCCAGCGCGACGCCCGATGCGGACGCCGTGATTGCGGAGGACGCGGCGGGCGAGACCGTCCGGGTCTCCTATCGAGCACTGCGGGAGCGGGCTGATCGCGTGGCGCGGCAGCTCCGCGCGCAGGGCGTCGGCCTCGAAACGCCGATCGGCGTGCTGCTCGAACGTAGCGAGCGCGTGGCCGTGGCGCTCCTGGGGATTCTCAAGGCCGGCGGCTGCTATGTGCCGCTCGATCCGGCGGCGCCGCGCTCCCGCGCCGAGTTCGTGGTGGCGGACGCGGGATGCCGCATCGTCCTCTGTGAGGCGGACACGCGCGTCAGGCTGGGCGTCGGTGACGACCGGATGCTGGGCGGCGCGTCGTGCCTCGATGTGCTCGACCTCTCCGCTCTGGAGAACACGCGCGCTGCGGGAGACGCCCCGCTCGCGAGCAGCACCGGCGCACACCTCGCCTACGTGATGTACACGTCCGGTTCGACCGGTGAGCCGAAGGGCACGCTGATCGACCAGCGCGCGGTCCTCCGTCTCGTGCGCGGCAGCAACTTCCTGCAGTTGGGATCCGGCGACAGGGTGCTGCAGACCGGATCGCTCGCCTTCGATGCCTCGACGCTCGAGATCTGGGGTCCGCTCCTGAACGGCGGAGCCGTGTGCTTCGCGCCGGGTGAGGACGTGGTGGTCGCGGGCACCGTCGCGGGGCTCATCGCGCGGCACGACATCACCACGATGTGGGTGACGGCGAGCCTGCTGAACCAGTGGGTCGAGAGTGGCGAGGATGTCTTCGGTCGTCTCCGGTGTCTGCTGACGGGCGGGGAACAGCTCTCGCCGTGGCACATCGGCCGTCTGCGCGATCGCTATCCGGATCTCCGGCTCGTCAACGGATACGGCCCGACCGAGAACACCACCTTCACGACCTGCCACCAGATCGACGCGGTGGACGCCGGGGAGATTCCGATCGGCCGGCCGGTCGCCAACACGGACGTCGTCATCCTCGACGATCGTCTCAACCCGTGCGCGATCGGGATAGCCGGGGAGATCTGCACGGGCGGCGACGGCCTCGCGCGCGGCTATCTGCACCGGGCGGACCTGACCGCGGAGCGGTTCGTCCCGCACCCGTTCGTGTCAGGCGCACGGCTCTATCGCACCGGGGATGTCGGCCGCTGGCGCTGGGATGGCGCCGTCGAGTTCATCGGCCGCCGCGACACGCAGGTGAAGGTGCGCGGCTACCGCATCGAGACCGGCGAGATCGAAGCCGCACTGCTGCGGCATCCGCTCATCGCGGAGGCCTGCGTGATCGCCATGCCCACCGATGCGGGCACCCGCGAGCTGGTCGCGTACATCACGGGCGACTCGGCAGTGACGACCGCCGTGGCGCGCGAACACCTGACGGCGCTGCTGCCCGCCTACATGGTGCCCTCCGCGTTCGTGCGGCTCGACCGCCTGCCGCTGACGCGCAACGGGAAGGTCGATCGATCGGCGCTGCCGGACCCCGACGCGGCGGGCGAGCAGCGCGACGGCTACGAGGCGCCCCGGACGCCGGTCGAGCGCGCGCTCTGCGTCATCTGGAGCGAGGTCCTCCAGGTCCGCGACGTCGGCGTGCGCGACAACTTCTTCGAGCTGGGCGGGCACAGCCTCAAGGCCACGCGCGTGCTGACGCGCATCCACCGCGAGCTGACGGACCAGATCACGCTCCGCGATCTGTTCGCGTGCCCGGACGTCGCCAGCCTCGGCGCGCGGATCGGCGTGGCGGCACCGGGCCTGCGGGCGGCGATTCCACGCGTCCCGGACGCGGGTACGTATCCGGCGTCGCATGCACAGCGGCGCCTCTGGCTGCTGCAGCGGCTCAGCGACGGCGATGGCGCCTACAACGTGCCCGGCGCGATCGCGATCGACGGTCCGATCGACGCGGCGCGGCTCTCACAGGCGTTCACGCGTCTGGTCGCACGCCACGAGTCGCTGCGCACGGCGTTCGAGGAGGTCGACGGCGAGCTCCGGCAGCGCGTGCTCCCGGCGTCTCCCGTGCGGATCCCGGTCGTCGACGTGTCCTCGTCCGTCGACCCGGAGGCTGACGCCCGGCAGCGGGTGGCCGCCGACGCCTCCGCGCCGTTCGCGCTCGACACGGCACCGCTCTTCCGCGCAACGCTCATCCGCCTGGCGCCTGAGCGGCACGTCTTCCTGTTCACGCTGCACCACATCGTCACCGACGCGTGGTCCATGCGCGTGCTGCTCGGCGAACTGCTGGTGCTCTATCGCGCGGTGGAGGCAGGGTCGCGGGATCCGCTCGCGCCGCTCGCCGTGCAGTATCGCGACTACGCGGTGTGGCAGCACGCCGAGCTGGCCAGCGAGGCCGGCCAGGCGCATCGCCAGTACTGGCTCGACCGCTTCCGGGACGACGTGCCCGCGCTCGACCTGCCGACGGACGCCGAGCGCCCCGCCGTGCAGTCCTTCCGCGGCAACGTGGTGCGGTCGCGCATCGACGCCGCCACGGTCGCGCAACTGCGCCGCCTCGGTCAACGCGAGGGCGCGACACTCTACGTGGTGCTGCTGGCGCTCGTGCGGGTGCTGCTCTTCCGCCACGCCAGGCAGGAGGAGTTCGTGCTCGGCACCGGCGTCTCGGGCCGCGAGCACGCGGACCTCGACGCGCAGGTCGGCTTCTTCGTGAACATGCTGCCGTTGCGCCAGCGGATCACGGCCGGCATGGCGGTGCTGGACGTGCTGCGCGGAACGCGGGACACCGTGGCCGAAGCCCTGGAACACCAGGCGTATCCGTTCGACAGCCTGGTCGGCGACCTGCGTCTGAAGCGCGATGCGGGACGGCAGCCGCTCTTCGATGTCGTGGTGACGCTGGACGAGGACGACGGGGCCCGTCGCGCCGGGGCGGCTGACGGCCAGGGGCCGCGGGTGGTGCCCTTCGAGTTTCCGTCGCCCTTCAGCAAGTTCGATTTGATGTTCGCCTTCGGCAGGAACGGCGACGGACCCTGCACGGTCGCGCTGGAATACTCGACCGATCTGTTCCACGCCGACCGCATCGAGCGGCTCGCCGCGCAGTTCCAGCAGCTCGTCTCGAGCACGCTCCGCGACGCCACCGCGACGGTGGGCTCCATCGATCTGTTACCGGAGCACGAGCGACGGCAACTGGCGGCCTTCTCCTGTGCCCCGGCGCCGTACCCGTCACAGCGCACGATGGCCGCGCAGTTCGAGGAGCAGGCGGCCCGGACGCCCGAAGCCGTGGCCGTGCTGGCGGGAGACCGCGCGCTCACGTTCCATGAGCTGAACGCACGCGCGAACGTCGTCGCGCACGCGCTCCGCGCCAGGGGCGTCGGACTCGAGACGCCGGTCGGTGTGCTCCTCGAACGCGGCGAACGGATGGCCGTGGCGCTGGTCGGCATCATGAAGGCGGGTGGCTGCTATCTGCCGCTGGACCTCGCGGCGCCGACGGAGCGGACGGCCTACATGGTGGCCGACGCCTCGTGCCGGATCGTCCTCGACGAGGCCACGCTGGCCGACTGTGAAGCGAACGCGGGACCGGGGTGGAGCACGAATCCCGCGCCCCTGCCAGGCGCCACCGCCACGAGCCTCGCATACGTGATGTACACGTCGGGCTCGACGGGGCAGCCCAAGGGCACGCTCATCGAGCAGCGCTCGGTGCTGCGCCTCGTGCTCGGTACCAACTTCCTCCAGCTCGTCCCGGGCGACCGCGTGCTCCAGACCGGGTCGCTCGCCTTCGACGCGTCGACCTTCGAGCTCTGGGGACCGTTGCTCACGGGCAGCGCTGTGTGCTTCGCCCGCACGGACGACCTGCTGGACGCCGGGCGCGTCCGGGCCGCGATCGCGCGGCATGGCGTGACGGTGATGTTTGTCACCACGGCGCTCTTCAACCAGCTCGTGGATGGCGACGAGGACGTGTTCACCGGGCTGCGGTGCCTGATGACGGGCGGCGAGAAGGTGTCCGTCGCGCACATGAACACGGTGTCGCGGCGCGCGCCCTCGCTCTCCCTGCTGCATGTCTACGGCCCCACCGAGAACACGACCTTCACGACGTTCTACCCGGTGGAAGGCCCACACGCGATCGACGTGCCGATCGGCGGGCCGCTCGCGAACACGACGGTGTACGTCCTCGACGAGCGCGGCGCTCTGGCGCCGATCGGCGTGCCCGGCGAGATCTGCACCGGCGGCGACGGGCTCGCGCGTGGCTATCTGAACCGGCCCGACCTGACCGCCGAGCGCTTCGTGCCGTTTGCGCCGGATCCGGGCAACCGGGTCTATCGCACCGGCGACGTCGGTCGCTGGCGCGCGGATGGCGCCGTGGAGTTCGTGGGCCGCGTCGACAACCAGGTCAAGATTCACGGCTACCGCGTCGAGCCCGGAGAGATCGAGGCGCGCCTCTTCCAGCACCCCGCGATCACGCAGGCCGTCGTGCTCGCGCGCACGACCACCGTGGGCACGCTGGAGCTGGTGGCCTACTACGCCGGAGACGAAGGGGCCGGCGTCGCCGAGGTTCGCGCCTTCCTGGCGGACGCGCTGCCCGCCTACATGGTGCCCTCGGCATTCTTCCGGCTGCCGGCGTTGCCGATCAACCGCAACGGCAAGATCGACCGCGCCCAGCTCGCGGCCCTGGAGCTCGAGCCGAAACCGGACGACGAAGCCCCGTTCGACGCACCCGAGACGCACGAGGAACAGGTGCTCGCCGCCGTCTGGGCGGCCGTGCTCGATCGGCCGCGCGTTGGACGCGGCGACCACTACTTCGACTCGGGCGGCGACTCGATCCGCGCGATTCAGATCGTCAACCGTCTGCGCAAGGCCGGCTGGACGTTCGATGTCCGCAACGTCTTCCAGTATCCGATGCTAAAGGACGCCGCGCTGTGCCTCGTGCGTGCCGGT
>JBIKWH010000351.1:0-3160 GCA_044356435.1 Vicinamibacterales bacterium | reverse complement strand
ACCCCAGCACCTTTACAGCGCACCGCCGTCCCGCACGATCGCGCAACTGACGGCCTCGGGCTTCGAGCTGCTCGACGTGCGTGGGGCCTCGGGTGAGCAGGACCGCGGTCTCGTGACCCGGCGGCAGCAGCACGTGCACTTTACGGCGCGCCGTCCTTGACCCACAATACTCGGCGGCTTTGACATGCGCGCAGGGAAGCGCGCGAAGGAGAGCATGGATGCGCGTCCAGTCCGTACTGCTGGGTTTCGGCGTGATGCTGGCATGTGCGCCGGTGCTCCTGGCTCAGGAGCCCGCCGCCAAGGCTGACGACCAGGCTCCGGCGTATGAGGAGCAGGTCGTGGTGACCGCGTCGCGATCCGAGGAGGCACTGGTCAACGCGCCGGCCGCCGTCAGCGTGATTACCGCGAGCAAGATTCAGCATTCGCCGGCGGCCAACGTGGGCGACCTGCTGCGGTCCGTGCCCGGCGTCAACGTGGCGCAGACCTCCGCGCGTGACATCAACATCACGGCGCGCGGGGCGACCGCCAGCCTGGCAACCTCGCAGCTTGCCCTTGTCGATGGCCGCAGCATCTACATGGACTTCTTCGGCATGGTCATGTGGGACCTGGTGCCGACCAACGTGAACGAGATCCGGCAGATCGAGGTGATCCGGGGCCCAGCCTCCGCGGTCTGGGGCGCCAACGCCATGACGGGCGTCGTCAACGTCATCACGAAGACGCCACGGGAACTCGCGGCGAAGGGCGGGTCGGCGATGACGGTGACCTTCGGTGGGTTCGACCGGCAGGTCGGATCCACGAGCCCGGGCGCCGGGTCGCTCTTCTCGGTCAACGGATCACACGCGCAGGCCGTCAGCGACCGGGTGGCGTTCAAGGTGTCTGCCGGCTACATGACGCAGGATCCGCTCTCGCGGCCAACCGGCGCCATTCCCAACAGCTTTCGGACGCCGTATCCGCCGTTCAACAACACGGGCACCGAGCAGCCGAAGGTTGATGGCCGTCTCGACTACGACCTGGCGGACGGCCGCGGCACGATCAGCGTCTCCGGCGGGTATGCGGGCACGGAAGGCATCATCCACTCAGGCGTGGGGCCCTTCGACATCAAGCAGGGGTCGGGTCTGACGTATTTCTCGGGGCGCTATTCCAAGGGCGCGCGCCGCATTGCCTTCTTCACGAACATGCTCGACGGCAACGCGTCGAACCTGCTGACCGTCAATCCCAGCGGCAACCGCCTGGTGCTCGACTTCGATACCAAGACGTACGACATCGAGGCTGGTGATACGAAGGTCTTCGGCAAGCGGAACGTCCTCACCTACGGCGGCAATTACCGCCGGAATACCTTCGACATCTCTCTGGCGCCGGACGGCAAGGACAGAAACGAAGGCGGCGCCTACGTGCAGGACGAGGTGTTCCTGAACGACAGGTTCCGCTGGGTCATCGGCGGACGCGTCGACAAGTTCACGTCGATTCAGAACGCGGTCTTCTCACCCCGGACCACGCTGCTCTTCAAGCCGCAGCGGAGTCAGACCCTGCGCCTCTCGTTCAACCGGGCGTTCCGGGCACCGTCGTTCATCAACAACAACATCAAGACGGCGCTCGTGAACCAGTTGAGCCTCGGGTCCATCAATCCGCTGCTGGCCGGACAGGTCTTCAACTTCCCGATCGTGGCGACCGGCAACACCAGCCTGAAGCAGGAGACGATGACCGCCGTCGAGGTGGGCTACACCGGGGTCGTCCGGAACCGGGCCACGCTGACCGCGGCGGTCTACTGGAACAGCACGGACGACGCGATCTTCTTCAGCCAGGCCACGCGATACAGCGCGGCCGCGCCGCCGCCGAACTGGCCGCTGCCGCCCGTGGTGCTGGAACTGCTGGCCGCGCAGACCGGAGGAGCGGGGCTGCCGTCCGGCTTCACCTACAAGAATCTGGGCACCGTCAAGGACAAGGGCGTCGAGCTCGGCGTGGATATGGCGGTCAACCGCTACGTCAACGTGTTCACGAACTACTCGTATCAGTTCATGCCCATCGCCAAGGACTTCCCGATTTCCGAGATCAACCTCCCCCCGAAGAACCGGTTCAACGCGGGCTTCGACTTCGGCTACAAGCGCTGGGTCGGTAACATGAACGTCAGCTATACCAGCAGCGCGTTCTGGCAGGACGTCCTCGATGCGCGCTATTCCGGCAGCACGGATCCCTACACGACGGTCAACGGCACGGTCGGCGTCAAGTGGTTCGACGACCGGGTGACGACGAGTCTGAAGGTGAACAACCTCGGGAACCGCATGGTGCTGCAGCACATCTTCGGTGACGTGCTGCGCCGGCAGATCGTCGGCGAAGTCCGCGTGGGGTTCTAGCATGGATACCACCAAGGTGTTGCGGTCGGTCCGGCGCCTGGCCGCGGTCGGGGTCTGCGTGGCGGCGCTCTGTGCCGCCGTGCCCCTCGTCCTGGCGCAGGCCGAAGGCCGTCACCCGGTCAGCGGACGCTTCTACGCGAACACCATGAGCGCCGACGGGGCAGACTGGCTCGATCGCCCCGAGCGCGACTTCGAGGAATCGACCAAGCAGGCCATCAAGCTGCTGGGCCTGACGCCGGGCATGGTCGTCGCGGACATCGGCGCGGGGTCCGGGTACTTCACCATCCCGATGTCACGGCTGGTGCGCCCCGGAGGGCGTGTGTACGCGGTCGACATCCAGCGCCGCATGCTCGAGATCATCGCGAAGAAGATCGAGAAGCAGAAGAAGGATCCCGTCGAGAACGTCACGCTCGTCCTCGGTGAGGGGAACGATCCCAAACTGCCCGCCGACTCAATCGACGTGGCGTTGATGGTGGACGTCTACCACGAGCTGCATGAGCCCCAGGCGGTTCTCAAGGCGATTCACACGGCACTCAAGCCGGGCGGTCGGCTGATCCTGCTCGAATACCGGGCGGAAGACCCGAGGGTGCCGATCCAGCCCCTGCACAAGATGTCGATCGCGACCGCGAAGCAGGAGCTCGAGCACGAAGGCTTCACACTGAGTCAGGTCAAGCGCGACCTGCCGTGGCAGCACCTGCTGATCTTCACGAAGCCGTAGCCGCTGAAGGGATGACGCGGCGCGGGAGTGGAGCAGAAGTGGGGTGGGCGACGGGGATCGAACCCGCAACGTCCGGCGCCACAGGCCGGTG
>JBIKWH010000033.1:0-11191 GCA_044356435.1 Vicinamibacterales bacterium | reverse complement strand
GGCGACGCCACCGGACGCGAGATCGCCCGCGTGCTGTGGGAGCGCGTCGCGAAGGACCGGCGCATTCGCGTGCTGGACGACGCGCGCGCGTCGTCGCTGCTGGTCGTTGGCGGGGTGTGCCGCGGCGCGATGTACGCCGACCGGGACGGGCGGATCCACCTGGCCGAGGCGGCCACGACGCTGCTCGCCACGGGCGGCTCGGGTCAGGTGTTCCGTGAGACCACGAACCCGGCGATCGCGACCGGCGACGGCATCGCGATGGCGTTCCTGGCCGGCGCGCGCGTGGTCGACATGGAGTTCGTGCAGTTCCATCCGACGGTACTCGCGGCCGAGGGCGCGCCCCGGTTCCTGCTCACCGAGGCGCTGCGCGGCGAGGGCGCGCGGCTCATCAATCGCGACGGCGAAGCGTTCATGCCGCGCTACGAGTCGGCCGGCGACCTCGCGTCGCGCGACCTCGTCGCCCGCGCGATGGTGCAGGAGTCGCTCCGGACGAATGCGCCCGTCTATCTGTCGCTGACGCATCTCGACGCCGCGTTCGTGAAGGAGCGCTTCCCGACGATCGCGCAGGTATGCGAGCAGGCCGGGCTCGATCTCGCGTCGGATCCGATACCGGTGAGCCCGGCCGCGCACTACCTCATGGGCGGCGTCGCGACGGACCTCGACGGCCGCACGTCGATGCGCGGCCTCTTCGCGGCCGGCGAGGTGGCCTGTACCGGCGTCCACGGCGCGAACCGTCTGGCGAGCAACTCGCTGCTCGAAGGGCTCGTGTTCGGTGAACGCGCCGCGCACGCCATGAAGGCCGGCGGTGGGCCCGCCGTCTGGGCCGACGCGGCCGAGCCGGTGGCGCTCCGCGCGGTTCCGGCCGAGCTGCCCGCACGTCAGGCTGTCAGGGACCTCATGTGGCGGCAGGTCGGACTCGTGCGGGATCGGGCCGGACTCGAGGACGCGGTGACGAAGCTGGGCGGATGGGTGGCCGCTTCGCTCGAGCGGTGGGACGCGCACACCGCCTCGGCTACCGAGCGCGAGGCCGCCAGCCTGGCCACGGTGGGCTGGTTGATCGCCAGGGCCGCGCTCCGGCGCAACGAGTCGCGCGGAGCCCACTTCCGCACGGATGCGCCGCGGCGAGACGACGTACACTGGCTGCGGCACGCGGCTGACGCGCGCGCCCTGTAGCCCACGTCCCCTCCGCGGGACACCCACGTCGACACTGACCCCCATCGATACCGCATCGCTCATGGCCGAGAACGAGATCCCCGACCTGCCCACCGCCATCACGCCCCAGTCCCAGGACTTCGGGCGCTGGTACATCGACGTCGTCCGCCGTGCCGAGCTCGCCGACTACTCGCCGGTGAAGGGCTGCATGGTGATCCGGCCGTACGGCTACGCCATCTGGGAGCTGATGCAGCAGGGGCTGGACAAGCGCTTCAAGGCCACCGGCCATGTGAACGCGTACTTCCCGATGTTCATCCCCGAGAGCCTCTTCATGAAGGAGGCGGAGCACGTCGAAGGCTTCGCGCCTGAAGTGGCCTGGGTGACGCACGGCGGCAAGGAGGAGCTCGAGGAGCGCCTCGTGGTCCGACCCACCTCGGAAACCATCATCGGCACGATGTACGCCAAGTGGATCCAGAGCTGGCGCGACCTGCCGATCCTCATCAACCAGTGGGCGAACGTCGTCCGCTGGGAGAAGGTCACGCGTCTGTTCCTCCGCACGACGGAGTTCCTCTGGCAGGAAGGGCACACCGCCCACGAGACCGCCGAGGAGGCGCAGGAGGAAACGCTGCGCATGCTGGCCGTCTACAAGGACTTCGCCGAGACGGAGCTCGCGATGCCCGTCATGGACGGCTTGAAGACGGAGAGCGAGAAGTTCGCCGGGGCCGATAAGACGTACTCGATCGAGGCGCTGATGCGCGACGGCCGCGCGCTGCAGGCGGGCACCTCGCACAACCTCGGCCAGAACTTCGCCAAGGGCTACGACATCAAGTTCCAGGCGCGGGACAAGAGCGTGCAGCACGCGTGGACGACGTCCTGGGGTGTGTCCACGCGCCTCATCGGCGGCGTGATCATGACGCACGGCGACGAGGGCGGCCTGATCCTGCCGCCGCGCGTCGCGCCCTACCAGGTCGTGATGGTGCCGATTCCGCGCGGCAACTGGAAAGAGACGGTGCTTCCGAAGGCGCAGGAGATCCGCGACGCGCTTGTGGCGGCCGGCGTGCGTGTGATGCTCGACGACCGCGATTCGCAGTCGCCCGGCTGGAAGTTCAACGAGTGGGAGATGCGCGGTGTGCCGCTGCGTCTCGAGATCGGCCCGAAGGATCTGGAGAAGTCGACGGTGGTGCTCGCGCGGCGCGACACCCGCGAGAAATCCTTCGTGCCGATGGAGGGCCTGACCGCCCACGTGCAGGCGCTGCTCGTCACCATTCAGCAGGCGCTCTACGACCGCGCGATCGCGTTCCGGACGGAGCACACCACGACCGCGGCGTCCTACGACGACTTCAAGGCGACGATGGAGGGGCGGCCGGGGTTCGTGATCGCTCCCTGGTGCGGCTCGCCGACGTGCGAGGCCGAGATCAAGACGGAGACGCAGGCCACCATCCGCAACATTCCGTTCGGCAGCGAAACCCCGCAGGGTGCCGCCTGCATCAAGTGCGGCGCGCCGGCGGTGGCCAGCGCCTGGTTCGCGAAGTCCTACTGAGCAGCCGCGGCCCGAGGCGACTGTCCGTCCGGCGGCGGTCTCACGATTCCGACGCCGGCGCCGATTGGTAGCCTGGTGCCTCTTGCCGTTCTCGCGCTCGTCCTGCTGATACTTCCGGGCGCCGAGGCCGCGGCCGCCGGGTCCGAGGACCTGGCGTCTATCCGCTGGCTGGTCAGGTCGGCGGCGACATCAGCGGAGATCCACACGCTGGTCGACGCAGTGACCCGCGCCCCGGGGTCGTCAGCGGTAGCCGTGCGCGACGCGAACGCCTACAAACTCCTGTCGCTCGGATACTCGGCGCAAGAGACCGCGGACGTCGTCAGCGGCCGGATCAGCCGGAGCGCGCTCGACATGGCCCGCCGGATGATCGCCACCGGGCAGCGGCGAGAGTTGGTCGAGGGCTATCTCGATCGGCAGTACAGCGCACTGCTCGCGCAGCGGACGCCGTCGCCAGCGCCGTCGTCCGAGCCGCCGCTCGTGACACCGGCTTCGCGGAGGCGCCAGGGTGCCCGCCCGCATGACCGGCCCGGCCGTGAGTTCGATGCGCTCGTCGCCTTCTATGCGGCCCGACACAACGTCAATGCCGCGCTCGTGCGCGCGATGATCGCGACAGAATCAGGGTTTGAGGTACGCGCGCGGTCGCCCAGGGGCGCCATCGGTCTCATGCAGCTGATGCCGGCCACGGCACGCGAGCTGGGCGTCAATCCATGGGTGGCTCACGAGAACATCGAGGGGGGCGTTCGCTATGTCGCGGAAATGTTGCGGACGTTCGGCACCATCGAACTGGCGCTCATCGCCTATAACGGCGGGCCGGGCTACGCCCACCGCTACGCGCGGCGCGAAGTGGCGCTCTACGGCGAGACCCGCGACTACGTGAGGAACGTACTGGCGCGCGTCACCACGGCCTCCTCCTGACGGGCCACCGCGGCGGTGCGATCCGGCGCGGCCCGGGAAACGGACCGGTCTGCCAAGTCCAGTTTTTGCAGTGACTTACAACTTGTAACGCCACGTTAACGCGTACGTCACGGCACGATCACGTCTGGCTCCTACGCTGGGACGGTCAATGTCCCAGCTGTTCTTCCAGAGGAGCCTATGAATCTGTTTCCCCGCACCGGGGTCGTCATCGCCGCCGTCGCCTGCCTTGCGACGGCCGGTCCGCTGACCGCCCAGACCGCGAAGCCCGCACCGGCCGCCGCCTCCGCCCAGAAAGTGGCGCTTGTCACGGTCACCGGCACCGTCCGCGACCAGGCGAATGCCATCGCGCTTCCGGGCGTTCCCGTTGAAGTGGAAGGCCTCAGCGAGATTGCCTACACGGACGTGGACGGTCGCTTCGTGCTGAAAGTGCCGGCCGGCACCTACAACGTGAAGGTCGCCCTCGACGGCTACGAGACACGCGTCCTCAGCCTGAACACCACCGACTCGAAGACCCCCACGCTGGATGTCGGCCTGTCGATGGCCAAGTTCGCGGAGACGGTCGTCGTGACTGGCCGCGCGGTGGACATCGAGACCTCGTCCGCCGAGGCTCAGCTCACCGCGCGCATGCAGGCGCCGGTCATCAGCGACAACCTCGGCTCCCAGCAGATGCGGCAGAACGGCGACCGCAACGCCGCGGCGGCGATGACGCGCGTGACGGGCATCTCGATCGTCGACAACCAGTACGTGTTCGTCCGGGGCCTGGGTGAGCGCTACAGCAACACGCAGATGGGCGGGTCCACGCTCCCGACGACCGAGCCGGACAAGAAGGTGGTGCCGCTGGATCTGTTCCCGACCGGTCTCGTGGACAGCGTCCAGGTCCACAAGAGCTACTCGCCGGACCGCTCGGCCGAGTTCGCCGGCGGACTCGTGCAGATCATGCCGATGAAGCTGCCCGTGCGGCCCATGCTCGACTTCAGCTACGGCGCCAGCCACATCTCCACGGCGACGGGGAAGAGCCTGCCGCTCAGCCCGCTGGGCTCCCGGGATGTCTGGGGCTTTGACAGCGGCGCGCGTGCCCTGCCCGCATCGATTCCGAACCGCAAGATCGTCCGCAGCGGCATCTACACCCCCGACGTAGGCTTCAGCCCCGCGCAGGCCACGGCGTTCGGCCAGGCCCTGAACAGCGGGATCGGTGGCCAGTGGCGACCGGAGAACCAGAGTGGCGCACCAGGTCAGAACTGGAGCGTGACGTTCGGCCGCCGGCTGAACAAGCTCGGGGTGGTCGCGAGCATGACGCACTCCTACGCCGAGACGTTCGTCGCGGAGGACCGCCGTTTCTTCCGCATCGCGGATGAAGGCGACCTCGAAGCGGTCAGCGACTACAAGATGCAGACCGGCACGCAGCGGGCCCAGATGGGCATCGTCGGCAACCTGTCGTATCAGTTCGCGCCGACCCAGCGCATCTCAGTCGAGAACTTCTTCACGCACAGCGGGCGCGACGAGGGTCGGACGTTCCAGGGCATCAACCTCGACAACGCCCGTGAGTACCGGAACACACGCCTGCAGTTCATCGAGGAAGGGCTGCTGACCAACGCGGTGAGCGGCGAGCACTTCTTCCAGAGCCTCTCGAACAGCCGCATCGACTGGCGCCTGAACGTGGCCCGCGCGCGGCGCGACGAGCCCGGCCTGCGCGAGGCGCTCTACGAGCGGCTGCTGAACCGCCCGAACGACCCGTTCCTCTACGCCGACGAGTCGCAGAGCGGCTTCCAGATGTTCAACACCCTCGACGACGACACGATGGACGGCCAGGTGAACTGGAGCATCTCGCGCGTGGGCGGCAGCAAGCCGACGGTCTACAAGTTCGGCACGATGTATGTCGACCGGTCGCGCGACTTCCGCTCGCGCCGGTTCCACTTCATCCCCATCACGGCCACGAAGGACGGCGCGCTGTCGTTCAACCCGCAGTCGGACCCGGAGACGCTGTTCACCAGCGCCAATATCGGCACGGCCTTCCGTTTCAATGAGGAAACGCGGCCGACCGACGCCTACGCCGGTGTGCAGACCACGACGTCCGGCTATGGCATGGCTGACATCACACTCGGTGGCCGCAGCCGCCTGATTGCCGGCGCCCGCGTTGAGCGCTTCAACCAGGAGGTGACGACACAGGATCCCTTCGGTCTCTTCGCGCGGTCGATCACCGCCGAGAACCGGAACACGGACGTGTTCCCCGGCATCAACTTCGTGCAGGGGCTTGGCGCGAGCACGAACCTTCGCCTGAGCTACAGCACCACGGTCAACCGTCCTGAGTTCCGCGAACTGGCCGAGTTCGAGTTCACGGACGTGGTCGGCAACCGCGCGGTCCGGGGCAACCGGAACCTCAAGCGGGCCCTGGTGCAGAACGTGGACGCCCGTTGGGAGATGTTCGGCACGGGGCGCAACATCGTCGCGGCGAGCACGTTCTTCAAGTACTTCGACCAGCCGATCGAGCGCGTCATCATCGCCGCCGCCAACCCGATCGCCACGTTCCAGAACTCCGATAGTGCGCGGAATTTCGGCATCGAGCTCGAGGCCGGTCACACGATCGGGAAGAACCTGTTCTTTAACGCGAACTACACGTTCGTCGACTCGCAGATCACCCTGCTCCCCGAGCAGCGCTCGGTGCAGACGTCACTGAAGCGGCCGCTGGCCGGTCAGTCGAGGAATCTGTTCAACATGTCCAGCGAGTACGTCGTGCGTGGCTTCAGCGCGCGTGTGCTCTACAACTACTCCGGCGACCGGATCTCGGACGTCGGTGCGTTCCAGGCGCCGGACATCCTCGAACAGGGCCGCGGCATCCTCGACCTCGCGTTCGCCCAGCGCGTGAAGGCGATCAACCTGCGCGTCACGATCAACAACGTCACGGATGCGGACTACCGCTTCACGCAAACGCTGGACACGACAGAAACGCAGCGGTTGTTCAACCTTGGTCGAACCGTGGCCTTCTCGGCCACCTTCAGCGCGTTCTGATGCGACCGCGACTTTCAGAGGAGCACGGAGACATCATGCGTTCATTCTCGAGACTGTTCACCGGCGCGCTCGTGGCGCTGGGCCTCGCGCTGACGGTGGTGCCGGTGGCCACGGATCAGGCGGCGCCTGTCAACGTGCCCGGCATCGACAAGCCGGTGATCGTGGTCACTGGTGAGGTGACCGGGGCCGAAACCTGGTCGAACAC
The DNA here is from genome assembly GCA_044356435.1 of Vicinamibacterales bacterium. GTDB lineage: Bacteria > Acidobacteriota > Vicinamibacteria > Vicinamibacterales > UBA2999 > CANKJK01. The sequence continues at coordinate 4,373 of JBIKWH010000033.1, read as the reverse complement.
CAACTACTACGTGCTGCGCGGCGCCGTGTTTGTCAGGAACGGCGCGACGCTCACGATTCAGGCGGGCACGCGGGTCATTGGCGAGTCCGGATCGGTCGGCACGCTCATCATCGAGCGCGGTGGCCGCCTGATGGCCAGCGGCACGGCGGCGCAGCCCATCGTGTTCACGAGCGACCAGGCGCCGGGCAGCCGGAACCGCGGCGACTGGGGCGGCATCATCGTCAACGGGCGCGCACCTGTGAACCTGGAGGGCGGCGAAGGCGCAGGCGAGGGCGACACGGGTGTCTACGGCGGTACCGACCCGAACGACAACAGCGGTGTGTTCCGGTACCTCCGCGTGGAGTTCCCGGGCGTGGAGTTCAGCCCCGACAACGAGCTGAACGGCATCGCGTTCCAGGGCGTGGGCCGGGGCACGACTGTGGACTACGTGCAGGCGCACATGAGCCGCGACGACGCCATCGAGTTTTTCGGCGGCACGGTGGACATGAAGCACGCCGTGATGTCGAATGCGGCCGACGACAGCCTTGACTGGACGTTCGGATGGACCGGCCGCGTGCAGTTCGCGGCGATCCACCAGCGCGGAGACGACGCTGACAACGGCCTCGAAGCGGACGGCAACGAGTTCAACAACAACGCGCTGCCCCGGTCGAACCCGCAGATCTACAACATCACCATGTGCGGGGACCCGGACCGCAATGAAGGCCCGGAGAGTCCTCGTGGGGCGCTCTTCCGCCGTGGCACCGCGTTCACGTTTCGGAATTTCCTGGTCACCGGGTTCAAGACGACGGGTCTCCAGATTGAGGTCACCAATACTGCCACCACCGGCCTGATCGAGAACGGCACAAGCCACATGGACGCCGGCGTGGTGTGGGGCATCACGACGAACCTGCACTCGAGCGTCACGCCCTTCGTGACCCGCGGCCTGTTTACGGACGTCCGGTCAGGCGTGGACCCTGGCCTGTCGACGACCGAGTGTGCGAATCACGCGGCGCCGAACTTTCAGCCGAGCGGCGTCGCCACGCTCGCCGGTGGCCAGATCGCGCCCGTCCAGCCGCCGAACGACGGGTTCTTCGAGGCGGTGACCTACATCGGGGCGGTTCCGCCCGCGCCTTCCGCCAACTGGATGAGCGGCTGGACGGCCTTCCCGCAGAACTAGCTCGGACGCGCGCCGGTCTTCCGGCGCGCGGATATTTCGCCGGCGGACCCTCACGGGCCCGCCGGTTTTCTGTACGCTTCTATCCGATGAGACGCCGCGCACTGCTGACGCTGATGCTCTGGCTGCCGCTGACCGCCGCGTGCGGACGGGTGCCGCCACTCGACCACGCCCACCCGTCGGCGGATGCCGCCGTGCGGGCGGTTCTCGATGCGCTGGCCGCGCGAGACACGGTCGCGCTGGAGGCGCTCGTGCTGAGTGAGCAGGAATTCAAGGACCACGTGTGGCCGCATCTGCCGGCCGCCCGCCCGGAGCGGAACCTGCCGTTCTCGTACGTGTGGGGCGACCTGCACCAGAAGAGTCAGCAGAGCCTCTCTCGCACGGTCCGCGAGTTCGGCGGTCGGCGGCTGCGGCTCGACCGCGTGTCGTTTTCGGGCGAAACCGCCTACCCCGGCGCGGTGGTGCACCGGGAGGCCGTGGCCACGGTGACGGACGAGAAGGGCTATACCGCGGATGTCCGCGTGTGCGGTTCCCTCATCGAGCAGGGCGGCCGCTGGAAGGTGTTCAGCTACGTCGTCGGCGACTGACGCGGTGCCGCGTCAGTGTCCCTGGCGCACGATGGCCAGGTCGTGGACGCCGTAGCTGCGACGCCGCCCGAGACGCAATTCCTCGCGCACGGCGTTCTCGCGCCGCACGGAACACGCATCCGCCGCGCGCTCGCCAGGCTCGGGATCCGAACACCGCCCCGAGAGGTCGCCCGCGAGCAGATACGGGATCGCATGGCCGTAGACTTCGTGGATGAGGATCCGGTCGATGTCACCGTGCAGCCCGGACGGCGGGGCCGCGCTCTGGAGGTAGAGGGACTGGAGCAGCGGCAGATTCACCACGACGAGCACGACGTCCAGGCGATTGTCGGGACCCGGGATCGGCGCGGCCGCGGCGATGACGCTCGGGTCAAACGGCTCGCCGCCCGCTGCATCCGCGCTGTCCTTGACCACGACCTGTTCGGGCGTGACCACCACGACCTGCCGTCGGTACGCGCGCAGCTGGTCCAGCGCCTGGCGCCAGAGGGGGCTGCGCCGGTAGATGGCCTCGAGCCTGGCATGGAGCAACCGGTGGTTGGTCTGGATGACAGGGGCGGAGTGGGCAGTCCCGTTCCCGGCCACCAGCGGCGGTGCTTCGAAGGCCAGCATGAGGCTGGCAGCGACGACCAGGCGCCGGACGCTCCGCAGGTCCATGGGCGAACGGTAACACCTCCGTTACGTTACAGTTGTAAAAACGTCACATGGCTGTGATTTTTGATTTCTGGGCGTATTTCACGCTGCGGCACCACGCGAAGGTCGTGGTGCTCGCCGGCGTCCCGCCGATCAGGAAGCCGGGCGCATAGCCCGTACCGGATGCCGTATCGGGTCGACATCGCGCTCCCGCCGTCTGGCGGAGCTGACACCCTCATCGAACTCGGCGCGCTGGATGTGGAGCAGGGCCCGGCTGGGCTCGCCGCTTTGATGCCCGATGCCGTGGCGGCGGACGCCGTCGCGGCCGCGCTGGCGCCCTCGACGGTCCGCGTCTCACCGGCCGTTGGCCGGGACGACGGTTCCGTGTGGACGCTCGTGCCGCGTCCGGTGCGCGTCGGCGTCTTCACGTTCATACCGGCGCCGGGCCCGGCGGCCGGCGATGCGATCCGGCTGATCGACAGTCCGGCGTTCGGTACCGGGCTGCATCCGACGACAGCGCTCTGTCTCGAGGCCATTGCGGAACTGACGGCTGCCGGCAGGCCGGCGCGCATGCTGGACATCGGCACCGGCTCCGGCATTCTGGCGCTGGCGGCGTTGCATCTCGGTGTGCCGCAGGTCACGGGCGTGGATGTCGACGCGGGCGCGCTTGAAGTCGCCGGGGAGAACGCCGCGCTCAACGGCGTCGCGGACCGGTTGACGCTGCTGCGCGGTGGGCCCGATGTGGTCGAAGGCCTGTGGCCGCTGGTCGTGGCGAACATTCGCGCGGGGGAACTGATGGCGCTTGCACCGGCGCTGACGCGCCGCGTCGCCAGCGGCGGCACGCTGGTCCTCTCGGGGATTCCGCAGTCGGCCGCCGGTGAGGTGGAGCAGAGCTACCGTCGCCTGGGGATGACGACCGCCGTCGTCACGGAGCGGGACGGCTGGGTGGCGCTGGCGCTCGGCCCGTCCTGGTGACGGGCGGCGAGCGCGTTCCGCCGGGATCGGGAGTGGAGCCCGCCTATGCGGGCTCTGCGTCCTCTGCGGGCTTCTTCTTCCCGAAGATCCACGCGAGGCCGATGCTGAGGATGTAGAGCACGATCACGGGCGCGCCCATCGCCACCAGGCCCACGCCGCCGCCGTCGGGCGAAAGCACCGCGGCCGCGATCACGATCAGCATCACCGCGTACTTGAAGTTCGTGATCATGAAGCGCGGCGTGATGAGCCCCATGCGCGCCAGGAACAGCACGACCGTCGGCAGCTGGAACGTGATGCCGAGCGCCAGAATCAGGCGCATGTAGATCGCGAAGGCCGGCTCCACGCGCGGCATGAACGTCAGGATGTCGTTGGTGAACCCGACGAAGAACTGCCACGTGATCGGAAAGACCACATAGTGCGAGAACGCCGCGCCGGCGACGAACAGCACGGACGACATCGCCACGAAGGGAATCGCCATGCGCTTCTCCTTCGCGTAGAGGCCGGGCGCGATGAAGAGCCAGAGCTGCGTGAAGACGACCGGCGTGGCAAGGATCAGGCCCGCGATGAGCGCGAGCTTGATGTGGAGCATGAACGCTTCGGTCGGGTCGGTGTAGATGAGGGTGCCGCCCTTGGGCAGCAGCGCCTGCATCGGCCGCATCACGAAGTCGAAGATCTCGTTGTGGTAGGTGAACGCCGCCACGGTGCCCACGATGAGCGCCGTCAACGACCAGATGATCCGCTTCCGGAGCTCGTCGAGATGCTCCAGGAACGACATCTTGCCGCCGGTCTGGTCGTCGCCTGACCAGTCCGGGTCGGTTTCATCCTCCCCGGGCGCAGGAACAGGCGCCTGGTTCGGGAAGGGCACGAGCGCCATGGAAGCTTAGGCGCCTGTGCCGGTGTTGCGGCTGACGGTGCTGTCCGCGGGAGGCGCGGGTGACACGACGGGGGCGGCCGGCGGCGGCACCGCCGCGGCGACTTCCTTCGTTTCCTCGACGCGAATCTCGTCCTCGATCGTGTTGCGCAGCTCGCTT
>JBIKWH010000348.1:0-3183 GCA_044356435.1 Vicinamibacterales bacterium | reverse complement strand
GAAGAACCCGGCCGCGCGCGCGGAGTATCTGCTCGGGCTGGAGGGGCTCTCCCCGCTCAAGGCTGAAGCCACGGCAGCATCGAAGGTGATGGTGCCCGCCGCTCTGCTCGAAGAAGTATTCGCCTTCAACGAGGAGCTGGACGAGATCCGCGAGGCGCGCGAGTCCGGGGCGGCCCGGGACCAGCTCGTGGCACGGCTGGATCGCGCCCGGGCGCCGATCGTCCTCAAGGCCGAGGACCACGAGCGCCAGATCGGCCTGCTCTCCACGCAGTGGGACCAGGACCACAGCCGCGCCACCCTCGAAGCACTCCGCGAGTGTCTGCTCGAGCGGCACTACCTCACGAACCTGCTCGCCACCATCGAACGCGAGGCCGCAAGCCTCGCCGCGTCGTAGGCCCATGGGCAAAGTCGTCGGTATCGATCTCGGCACCACCAACAGCCTGGTGGCCTATGTCGGAGCGGAGGGTCCCGTGGTCATCCGGGACGCCGGCGGTGATGCGCTGGTGCCCTCGATTGTGTCCGTCTCCGACGACAACACGTTTTTCGTGGGACGCGAAGCCCAGCGCCGGCTGCTGACCGCCCCTGCGCGCACGGTCTACTCCGTGAAGCGCTTCATGGGTCGCGGACTGAGTGACGTGACGGAGGACGCGAGCCACCTGCCCTTCGGCTTCGCTCAGGGCAACGACGACACGCTCCGCATCCAGCTCGGTTCACACGCACTGACGCCGCCGGAAATTTCGGCCTTCGTGCTTCGCGAGCTGAAGCACCGCGCCGAACAGCACTTCCGCGAAGCGGGGGAGTTCGACTTCGAAGTGGATCGGGCTGTCATCACCGTGCCGGCGTACTTCAACGATGCCCAGCGCACGGCGACGCGTGACGCCGGACGGCTGGCCGGCCTCGAAGTGCTCCGCATCATCAACGAGCCGACCGCGGCGTCGTTGGCCTACGGGCTCGGGTCAAAGGACCGCGGCACCGTTGCCGTGTACGACCTGGGCGGCGGCACGTTCGACATCTCGATCCTGAAGATCGAGGATGGCGTGTTCCAGGTGCTGGCCACCAACGGCGACACGCATCTCGGTGGCGACGACGTCGACCTGCTGCTGATGGAGCGGGTCACCGGGGCGCTCGGCGTGGCGGCCGCGGCGCTCACGCCGGAGGCCACGCAGGCGATCCGGAAGGCCGCCATTCAGGCGAAGTGGGATCTCTCCGAGCACGACGCCACGGAGATCCGCGTCGAGCCGGCGCCGGGACTCCCGCAGGGCTTCCGTCAGGCGATCACCCGCGCGGACTTCGAGACGCTGATCCAGCCGCTCGTCGAGCGGACCCTCCGGCCGTGCCGCCAGGCCCTGGCCGACGCCGGCCTCACACCGGCCGACGTCGAAGAAGTCGTGCTCGTTGGTGGCTCGACGCGCATCCCGCTCGTGCGTCGCGCGGTCGAAGCGCTGTTCGAGCGGAGGCCGCACTCGGATCTGAATCCGGACGAGGTCGTCGCGCTTGGCGCCGCCGTGCAGGCGGACATCCTGGTGAGCGGCCGACGCGAGATGCTGCTGCTCGACGTCACGCCGCTCTCGCTCGGCGTCGAGACGATGGGCGGCGTGGTCTCGAAGATCATCCTGCGCAACTCGACGATCCCCGCCAGCGGACGCGAGATGTTCACGACCGCCGTCGACAAGCAGACGGCCGTGGACTTCCATGTGCTGCAGGGCGAACGGGAAATGGCCGCCGACTGCCGGTCGCTCGCGCGGTTCCGCCTGCGCGGCATTCCGCCGCTGCCCGCCGGCCTCGCTCGTATCGAGGTCGTGTTCCAGATCGACGCGAACGGCATCCTGAGCGTGGGCGCGAAGGAGCTGAAGACCGGCATCGAGCAGACGATCGAGGTGAAGCCGTCCTACGGTCTGAGCGACGAGGAAGTGGAGCAGATGCTCATCGACTCGTTCGAGCACGCCGAGGCGGACTTTGACGCGCGGCTGCTGATCGAGGCGAAGAACGAGGGCGAGAGCGTGGTGAACGCCACCGAGAAGTCCCTCCGGCTGCCGGAGTTTCCGCAGGTAGCGGCCGAGGATCTGAGCCCGGGCGAGGTGGAAGCCATTCAGGCCGCGCTGTCCACGCTGAAGACGGCGCTGACCGGCACCGACCGCGCTGTCATCCAGGACACCACGCACGCGCTCAACCGCGCCACCCAGCACCTGGCCGAGGTGGTGATGAACCGCACCGTCAAGGCCGCCCTGTCCGGCAAGAACGTCAGCGACGTGTAACCGATGCCCAAAGTCACTTTCATCGTCGATGGGGAAGCGAAGACCGTGGAGTACGAGCACGGCCAGATTCCCTACAGCCATCACGGCGAGCCCGAGTCGTTCCTCGACGTGTCCATGCACTTCGACCTTGGGCTCGAGCACGCCTGCGGCGGCAGCTGCGCCTGCACGACGTGTCACGTCGTCATCGCGAGCGGCGCGCAGAACCTGAGCGAGATGCAGGAAGACGAAGCCGACCGGCTGGATACGGCGTGGGGGCTCACCCCGGAGTCGCGCCTCGGGTGCCAGGCCGTCATCAAGGGTGACGTGGTCGCCGAGATTCCGATGTACACCCGCAACTACGTGCAGGAAGGCGGCGGCATCCAGCTCGGCAAGTCCACCGCGGTCAAGGAGTAGTGGGCATGAAATGGACCAGCTCGGAAGACATCGGCATCGCCCTGTTCGAGAAGTTTCCGGACGACGACCCGCTGAAGGTGCGCTTCACCGACCTGCGCGAGCGCGTGCTGGCGCTCGAGGGCTTCGACGACGACCCGAAGGCGTCAAACGAGCCGAAACTCGAAGCGATCCAGATGGCCTGGTACGAGGAGTGGAAGGACAACCAGTAGGTACTAGGAACTCTTTGGGTGCGGGTGATATCATATCGACCCTTGACGGACTCTTTCGTCATCTGCTGAGGACACCTATGAAGAGCTTCAACTCCACCCGGGCCCTGGTTCTCTGGGCCGGATTGCCTCTGGTTATTTCGTTCGTCGGCGGGATGGTTCCGGTAAGCGCGGCGCGGCCGGACCACGTCAAGCGGTTGACTGAGACCGGCAGTTGCCAGGGGTGCGACCTTGTCGAGGCGAATCTCGTTGGAGTCGTGGCTGAAGGTGCCGATCTTCGGGGGGCGAATCTCACTGGCGCGTTTCTGCTTCACGCTCACCTGCGCGGT
>JBIKWH010000347.1:0-3184 GCA_044356435.1 Vicinamibacterales bacterium | reverse complement strand
CCCGGAGGCGCCACGCCGCTGGCCGTGCTCACCCGGCCGTTCACCTCACCAACGACCTCCGAGGCCGACGTCAGCGCCCGCGCGAAGGACAGGCCGTAGACCATCACGTCGTTCTGGCTCTCACCCCGGGCCGGGTCGCTCAGGAATGCCACGCCGATGTTGCCGACGATCCTCACGGACTGCACGGTCTTGGCGATCAGGATCGTGCTCTGAAAGTCCGTCGTGTCGTTGCCGAGACCGCTCTCGTTCGAGGCATTCGGCAGCCGGGTCGAGAAGCGCATCCCGATCGACGGTCGGCGGGTCCCCTCCGGCACCAGCTTTGTCTTGGCGCCGATGCTCATGTCCTCGAAGTCGGACGTCGTCGCACCGTCCGCGCGAAGCATGTGCGTGAGCGGGCCCTGGTTCCGGCCCGTAATGGCGAGCCGGTTCCGCAGGCCGCCGTCCATCTGGATCTCGGCGATCTTGCCGACGCCGAGGCTGATACCGATGAGCGGCATCCGCAGCAGGTTCCCCTCCAGGCCCGACACCGGAAAGTCGACGCCGCGGCCGTAGTCGAACCCGCCCTCGATGAGCAGGCGGCCCTCACCGACCGTCTCCGGGTCCTCGGTCGTCAGCGGTCGCTGCTGCGCCGCGGCCGGCGCAACGCCGAGGGCGACGAGGGCGACAAGCAGCAGCCCGGTCGTCGAGACAGGACGTCGGAACAGAGCCAGGAGCGGATTCACCATGCGGGACATCTCTCGGAAACAGTGGGGTCGGGCGCGTATCAGACCGTCAGTGGCGCGCGGTCAGCAGCGGGATGAGGGTCGGCAGTGCCTCCCCGGCCTCTTCGGGGACAGCCGGGGCAATCTCGGCGATCGGGTTCAGACGGCGATCCAGCAAGTGTCGCGGCATCACGTTCCCGAGCGCGGTGATCATCGAGTGCCGCACGCCCGGATGCTCCTGCTCGAGATCGAAAATCAGCTTCTTGATGCGCTGCCGCTGGAGGCTGAGGTCGCCGCACGCCGGACAGCAGCAACCGATGACCTGCAGCTCGCACTCCTTCGCATAGGCACGCGTCTCCTCTTCGGTGACGTGCACGAAGGGGCGAATCACCACGTGCTGGCCGTTGTCGGACACGAGCCGCGCGGGCATCGCCTTGAGCGAACCCGCGAAGAACACGTTCAGCAGCAACGTCTCCACGAAGTCATCGAGGTGGTGGCCCAGCGCGATCTTGGTCGCGCCGACCTCCGTCGCAATCCGGTACAGCACACCGCGCCGCAGCCGCGCACAGAGCGAGCAGGGCGTCGCGTTCGCGTCGAGAATGTCGTCCATCACCTCGCCGATGGTGGTGTGCTCGATGCGGTATTCCCAGCCGCGCGCCTTGCAGGTATCGGCGATAACGCCGTGCTTGTACTCCTTGTACCCGGAGTCGACGTTGACGGCGATGAGCGAGAACTTGATCGGGGCGCGCTGGCGCAGTTCGTCGAGGATCTGCAACAGCGCCCAGCTGTCCTTGCCGCCGGACAGGCCGACCATCACGCGGTCGCCGTCCTCGATCATCGCGTAGTCGGTGATCGCCTTGGTGGTCTTCCGCGCGATGCGGGCCTCGAGCGGGCTGCGATATCCCATGACGTCTCTCAGTCTACCGGCTTCCGCCGCCTCCACCAGACCACCAGCACGATGGCCACGATCACACCGACGACGGCCAGCGCCACTTCGGGGCCCCGGGTCCGCATCAGCTCCATCGCCGCGTCGCCATAGCGGATCGCGAGCCAGCCGAGCGCTGCGTACCGAATCAGGCGTGCGGCGCCGATGCCCAGCACGAACTTGAGCGGGCTGACACCCGCCACACCGGCGAGCAGCACGAACATCTTGAACGGCGCCGGCGGCGGCAGCAGCGCCGGAATCATCAGCGCGAGCAGACCGTAGCGCTGATAGAGCCCGAGCACCTGGTCCCCGCGCCGCGCACTCAGCCGCTTCGCGAGAAACGCCGACCCGCCCCTGCGCGCCAGCGCGTAGAGCACGAAGCACCCGGCAACCGAGCCCGCCGCGGCCATGAACGCGTAGTACGGCAGGCCGATCGGATGCTGCCGCACCATGAGCACGACGAGCAGGTCGTTGATCTCGGGCAGGGGCACGAACGACCCGTCGAGAAACGCCGCGCCGAACAGGCCCGGGCCGCCGGCGGCGAGCGCCAGTTCGTAGATGCGGGAGAAGAAGCCGGACACAGTGGGGGGATTGGTCGTCGAGAACTGGCCGCAGCGTGCGATATGCTGCCGCGATGCCGTCGATTATAGACGAGCGCCCGAGCCGACTCCCGTGGGTGCTGGCGGCGCTGAGCGTGGCGGCGAGCCTGGCCGCCTGGTGGTGGTACTCCGGGCAGGGCCTGATCCTCAGCCACTACGACACCAAGGGCCACCTGGTCGTCGCGCGTCGCGTCTTCGATTCGCTCACGCCCGGCTGGAAACAGATCGGCGCCGTCTGGCTGCCGCTACCCCACCTTCTCAACATGATCCCCGTGCAGGCCGACGTGCTCTATCGCACGGGCTTCTCGGCGTCGCTCCTGTCGATGGCGGGCGTGGCGCTGGCCGTCGCAGCCACGGCCCGGTTGATTCTGACCGTGACGGGGTCCCTCGCCGGGGCCTGCGCGGGAGCCGCGCTCGTCGCGCTCAACCCGAACCTGCTCTACCTGGGCGCCACGCCGATGACCGAGCCGCTGCTGCTCGGCCTCGTGTTCTTCGCCGTGGCGGACACGCATGCGTGGGTCGCGTCCGGGAGCGGCCGGCTGCCGCTGCGCCTCGGTGTGGCGCTGGCCGCGGCGGCGTGGACGCGCTACGAGGCCTGGCCCGCCATCGCCGCGCTGACGGTGCTGGCGGGCGTGGCCTGGTGGCGTGGCGGCGTGGCCCTGGTGGACGCTGTCCGCCGGATGGTGGCGCTCGCCGCGTGGCCGGCCGGTGCGGCGCTGCTGTTTCTCGTCAACAGCCGCATCACGGTCGGCGCGTGGTTCGTCAGCTCGGGATTCTTCGTGCCGGACCCGGCCCTGCTCCACCGGCCGTGGCACGACGTGATGTCGGTCGTCTGGGGCGCCAGGCAACTGGGCGGGTCGGTCCTGACCACCATCGGCCTGCTGGCTGCGGCCTGGATTCTCCTGCGGGCGCTCCGGACGCGCGCCGAGGCGGCCACGCGCGTCGCCCTGGCGCCGCTG
>JBIKWH010000346.1:0-3185 GCA_044356435.1 Vicinamibacterales bacterium | reverse complement strand
GTTCACGCCGTGGAGCACCGTGCTGGACTGGAAGCCGCCCCATGCGACGTGGTTCGCCGGCGGGACGCTCAACGCCAGCGTGAACTGCGTCGACCGCCACGTCCGCGGCCCCCGACGCAACAAGGCCGCGCTCGTGTGGGAAGGCGAACCCGGCGACCGCCGCACGCTGACCTACTTCGACCTCTACCGCCAGGTCTCGCAGTTCGCGAACGTGCTGAAGCAGCTCGGCGTGCGGCGAGGCGACCGCGTGGCGCTCTATCTGCCGCTCATTCCCGAGCTGGCGATCGCGATGCTGGCGTGCGCCCGCATCGGGGCCGTCCACTCGGTCGTCTTCGGCGGCTTCAGCTCGGAATCACTGCGCGACCGGATCAACGACGCGCAGGCCACGCTCCTGGTCACGGCGGACGGCGGCTGGCGGCGCGGCGCCATCGTGCCGCTCAAGCAGATGGCCGACGAAGCGCTGACGGACACGCCGTCGATCAGGCACGTCGTGATCGTGCAGCGCCTGCAGGGTTCGCCCGCGCCCGTGCACGTGCAGGAAGGGCGCGACCACTGGTACCACCGGCTGATGATGGATGCGCCCCTGACCTGCGAGCCCGAGCACATGGACGCCGAGGACATGCTCTACATCCTCTACACGTCCGGTACGACGGGGAAGCCGAAGGGCATCGTGCACACGACTGGCGGCTATCTGACGCAGGCCGCGGCCACGACGAAGTGGGTGTTCGACCTCAAGGAGGACGACGTCTACTGGTGCACGGCCGACATCGGCTGGGTGACGGGCCACAGCTACGTCGTCTACGGGCCGCTCGCCAACGGCGCCACCGTCGTGATGTACGAGGGCGCGCCGGACTGGCCCGCGCGCGACCGCATGTGGGAGATCATCGAACGCTACGGCGTCACGATCTTCTACACCGCGCCGACGGCGATCCGCGCCTTCATGCGCTGGGGCACCGAGTGGCCCGGGAAGCGGGATCTGACGAGCCTGCGGCTGCTCGGTTCAGTCGGTGAGCCGATCAATCCGGAAGCCTGGGTCTGGTATCACCGGTTCATCGGCGGCGAGCGCTGCCCGATCGTCGATACGTGGTGGCAGACCGAGACGGGCAGCATGATGATCGCGCCGCTCCCCGGTCTGACGAGCACCAAGCCCGGTTCGGCCACGCGTCCGCTTCCCGGGATCAGCGCGGAGATCAGGCGGGACGACGGCACGAACGTCCCGGTGGGCGGCGGCCTGCTCGCGCTGACGCGGCCGTGGCCGTCGATGCTGCGCGGCATCTACGGCGACATGGACCGGTACGTGCAGACCTACTGGAGCCGCTGGACGCCGGACATCTACTTCACGGGCGACGGTGCCAAGCGCGACGAGGACGGCTTCTTCTGGGTGCTCGGCCGCGTTGACGATGTGCTGAACGTGGCGGGCCACCGCATCGGGACGATGGAGGTCGAGAGCGCGCTCGTCGACCACCCGCAGGTGGCCGAGGCCGCCGTCGTGGGCCGCCCGCACGAGATCAAGGGGCAGGCGCTCTGCGCGTTCGTGACGGTGAAGGAGGGCGTCCATACGAGCGACGTCCTCGTCGCCGAGCTGAAAGACCACGTGGCGAAGAAGATCGGCGCCATCGCGAAGCCGGACGACATCATCTTCGCCGCGGACCTGCCGAAGACGCGCTCGGGGAAGATCATGCGGCGCCTGCTCCGGGACATCGCGGAAGGGAAGGCGCTGGGCGACACGACGACGCTGGCCGACCCGGGCGTCGTGGCGCGGCTGAAGGATCAGTACCAGGGCACCGAGTAGCGGTCAGCGGTCGCCGAAGCGCACCGACGCGTCCCGACGGCGCTGCTCGGGCGTCATGTTGTCGGGCAGCGGCGGCATCTCGATGCGCTCCACGCGGTTGCGGCCACCGACCTTGGCGCGCATCAGCGCCTGACCGGCCTGTGTCAGCACCTGGGCGCTGGTGACTGGTCCGCTCACGACATCCGCCACGAGCACGGCCACGCTGACGGTGACCGCGACAGGCTCGCTGGTGCGGTGATCCTGGAGCGACAGGCGCTCTTCCACCATCTGCCGCACCTGTTCGGCGAGCGGCTCGGCGTGCGCGGTGGGCGTCTCGGGGAGGAGCACCGCGAAGCTGTCCTCACCGTGGCGGGCCACCCAGTCGTGCTCCCGGAAGTACGTGCGCATCACGATGCCGATGCGTTCGAGGATGCGGTCGCCGAAGCCGTAGCCGTGGGCGACGTTCAGGTCCGACAGCCTGTCGATGTCGAGCAGCAGGAACGCCAGCGAATGCCCAAAGCGCTCGGCGCGCCGCAGCTCCTTCTCGATCGCCAGCTCCAGCACGGCGCGGCTGTGCAGCGTGGTCAGCGGATCGGCCACGACCGCCGACCCGACTTCGAAGGCATGTTCGGCCGTGACCGCGAGCGAGTCGTAAGCAGAGGTGTGCGCCAGGCGGACCACGACAGGCCAGGCGTCGGAGGTGGCGCCGAGGGTGTCGTCCAGGGCGAGCTCGTCGAGCAGCGTCCGCTCGACCAGGTGCACGAGTGCCGCCAACTGCCGGGGCGCCACCCTGTTCTCAGCGCAGCAGGTGGCCAGCTCCGTGACCTCGGGCCCCCTGCGTTCCAGGCCGCCATCCCTGAGCGACGTCCGGAGCACGGCCAGCGTCAGGTCGACCAGCCGCTCTTTCACCTCGCCGGCGGCTTCGTCGCCTGCCGCAAAGGGTGAGACGGCCGCGGCATCCGACGCCAGGGACGGCCGTCGGAGGTCCAGGATCTCGACGATCCGGGTCCGGGTTGCGGAATGGTCTACCACTGGTCCTCTATATCGGGTGCATGCCGTTCGGGCGGTAGGCCGGCCGGTCGGCCCTAAGGTCTGGACCCGGTTCGACCGAAACCTTCACTGGATGAACCAGAGGGTGAGCGGCCGGTGAGAAAGAAGCTGGGGGAGTGCCTCGTCCAGGCGGGCCTCATCACCGAGGCGGACCTGCAGACGGCGCTCGAGGAGCACCGGCGTTCCGGGCAGCGCCTCGGCATGGTGCTCGTGCGCCTCAACATGGCCACCGAGCGGCAGATCGCCAAAACGCTGGCCTACCAGCTGGGCTTTACCTACGTGAACCTGGTGGACACGCCGCCGGAGCCGGCCGCGGTGGTCCTGATTCCGAAGGACATCGCGCTCAAGCGCAACTGCATCGCCG
>JBIKWH010000345.1:0-3186 GCA_044356435.1 Vicinamibacterales bacterium | reverse complement strand
CGTTTCCGGTATCGCTCGGCGTGCCGGTCATCAGGAAGGTAACGTCGGTTTCGCGGAGCGCCTCTTCGACGCTCATGGTGGCCAGGAAGCGCGAGCCGGACGCCGTCAGCGCGTCCTGGTAGCCTGGCTCGACGACAGGCGACACGCCGCGCCTGAGGTCGGCGATGTGATCCGGCCGGTCATCGACGCCGACGGTCCGCAGGCCCGCCCTGGCGAAACTCAGGGCCAGTCCCAGGCCGAGCGTGTCCAGCCCGATCACCGATATCCGATCCGTCATGCTGCCTCCAGGCGCGGGGATTCCGCGGCGCCATGTCGATCCGGGCGCGATACGCCGATCAGGGTTTCGGGCACGCGCATGCCGACCACGTCGGACGTGGTGGCCGCCGTCGGCAGCACGCGGGCGCAGGTGTCGGCGGCCGGAATGAAGTCAGGGACACCGTCGACCAGCGCCTCGAGTACGCCGGCGGCATCGCCCCTGGCGACGGCTGTCCGGAGGGCGTTCATCGCCGCGGCGAGCGCGATGTGGTTGATTGCGGGCTGGCGAGCGGCCCAGACGTGAGGGTTCCCCGTGCTCGTCATCTCGAGTCCGTGCGTCGTGAGTTGCTCGTCGCGCTTCTCCCCCGCGCGCAGGCCGATGATCCGCATGCCGGCTGGCCGGAAGCCCTGCGCCCGTGTCCACTGCTCCACGCGTGCCGCCAGGTCGCCGATGCGCATCGGCTCACCCATGTCGACCCAGAACACGTTGCCGGACCCGCGGGCGCAGCCGGCCGTCAGCACCAGCGACACGGCCTCGGAGGCGGTCATGAAGTATCGCGTCGCGCCCGGATCCGTGACCGGGATCGGCTCGGCACGTCGCGCGGCGTTCAGCATCACTTCGAGCACGCTGCCCCGGCTGCCGAGCACATTGCCGAAGCGGACGACCGAGGCACCGGTGCCGTCGGCCAGCACCAGCAGCTCGGCGAGACGCTTGGTCGCACCCATCACGCTGGCCGGCTCAGCGGCCTTGTCCGTCGAGACGAGAACCAGGTGCGCGCCGGCACGGCGCGCGGCATCCCGCACGGCGGCGGTGCCCAGGACGTTCACGCGGGCGGCGGCGACGATCGCGCGCTCGGCCATCGTGACGTGCTTGTAGGCGGCGGCGTGCAGCACGATGTCCGGCCGTTCGCACGCAAAGGCCGCGTGCAGGTCCGATGGCCGCGTCACGTCGCCCAGGACCGGGTGGACCACGAGGGCCGGATGGCTGGCCCGGATGTCGGCATCCAGATGGAAGAGGTGATACTCCGACTGGTCGCACAGCGTCAGCGCCCGGGGCGCGCACGCCGCGACCTGCCGCGTCAGCTCACTGCCGATGGACCCGCCGGCTCCGGTGATGAGCACCGCCCGGCCGCGCAGCGCTTCCCGGACGTCGTCGGTCAGTACCGGCCGGACGGGTCGGCCCAGCAGGCGCGCCAGCGTCGGGGGATCGAGTTCAATCATGGGGAACCTCACGAGCCCTGGAGGAGAGAATCACGATGTCGACGCGCCGGTTCTGTGCGCGCGCGTCGGCGGAATCATTCGGGACCTTCGGGTGAAACTCGCCGTAGCCGGCAGCGGACAGCCGGGTCGGGAGAACGCCAGCCCGCTCGATGAACAGGGCCACCACGGCGCTCGCACGCGCGGTCGAGAGTTCCCAGTTGGACCGAAAGGCGCCGGAGACGGGTCGGTCGTCCGTATGTCCTTCGACGCGGACGTCGTTCTGCAGCGGTTGCAGCTCGCGGCCGACGTCGGCGAGCAGTGCCGATGTGCCTGGCGTCAGCTCGGCCCGGCCGGAGTCGAATGCCGCCGACTCAGGGAGGGAGAGCACGACGCCACGCTCATCGCGCGTCAGGCCCACGCGGCCTTCGAGCCCGGCCTGCGCGATGGCCTGCTGCAACCCGCGCTCGATGGCGTCGAGCGGCGCACCCGCCACGACGCGGGGCGGTGCCACGATCGTGGCCGGGCCGCCGGCCGGCGGCGCCGGCGCTCCCCCGTCGAACGCCGCCTGCAGTGCCGTGGAGGCCGGCTCAAGCCGGTCGAGGTCGACACGGGAGACGGCGTAGAGCGTCACAAAGAAGGCCAGGAGCAGCGTGACCAGATCCGCGTATGGCACGACCCAGCGGTCGGCCGCGGCCGGTCTGGTGGGTCCCTTCTGCACGAGCGACACTAGGCCAGCCGCGCCGGCACTGCGGCGTGCAGCCGCGCGGCGATCTCCTCGACCGGGGGTGTGCCGGGCGCGAGCGGGCGGATGCGATCCGCCACAAGACGCGGGCTGGCACCGTCGCTGATCGCGAGCAGCCCCTCGGCGACCAGCTCGCGCTGCCGCGCACAGGCGGCCCCTCGCTCGCGTACACGGCCCGCCAGCGGCAGGAACAACAGATTCGCCGAGGCCACGCCGTAGACGGTCGAGACGAACGCGGTGGCGATGCCGGCGCCGAGCGCCTCCGGCGACCGCAGATGCTGCAGCACCTGAATCAGGCCCAGCACGGCGCCGAGAATGCCGAGCGTCGGCGCGTACCCGGCGGCGGACTCCCAGACCCGCGCGCAGGCGTCGTCTTCCGCGTCCGCGCCGTGACGTTCCACCGAGAGCACCCGGCCGAGCTCGTGCCCGGAGGCGCCGTCGATGACCAGTGAGAGGCCGCTCCGCAGAAACGGGTCCGACTCCTCCGCCAGTTCGTGTTCGAGCGCCTGCACCCCGCGCCGGTGCGCCCGCATGGCCAGCGCCGTCATGCGTGCGCCGAGTGCGGGCAGCTCACGGCGCTCGCGCCGGAACGTCTCGAGGGCGCACTGAAGGGCCCGGAACGTCTGGCCGGGTGAATGCGAGACCAGCACCGCGCCGAAGCTGCCGCCGAAGACGATGAGCGCCGCCGCGCCGTGGACCAGCGCCGAGGCGTCACCGCCCTGCAGCCACTGCCCGGCCAGCACGCACACGGCCCCGACAGGGACCGCGAGGAGGGACGCGACATCCGCGCGCCCGAACCACTTCCGCGTCACGCCACTTCCCTCCGTTCGAAGGTGTCCGCCACGGCGATCAGCCGGTCGAGCGGTGGCTGGGCCTCGCCGGCCGCGCGGAAGAGGTCACGCATGTAGAGCAGGTCGGCGCGCGTGTCCACCGTGAACCGCAGGTCCGGCCGGGCCAGGTGCGCGGGTGCCGGCAGGAACACGCTCTTG
>JBIKWH010000344.1:0-3189 GCA_044356435.1 Vicinamibacterales bacterium | reverse complement strand
AGGCCAGCGCGATGGCGCTCGGCTTCACGCACGTCGAGTCCGGTCCGCTCGTCCGCAGTTCGTACCACGCACACGAGCAGGCCGACGCGCACGAAGCGGCTCTGGCCCGGTAAAGCCAGTCCCCCGCGCTGCTGCACGGTCCGCTCACGGTCGACGGCTGGATCCAGGCACCATGCCGGTAACGAGCGAGTAAACGCTCCGGCTGGAGTTCACCGTCAAGGTCGCGCCGGACCCGGCGCTGAGATGGCGACGGTTCGAGCTACGCCAGCGCGAGCCGGTGGGGCTGTTCGAGGGTCTCGACGATCCACCGGAGGAAACGGATCGCGTCCGCGCCGTCGATGAGGCGGTGGTCGTAGGAGAGCGAGAGCGGCAGCATGAGCCTCGGCTCGAATGCGCCGTTCTTCCACACCGGCTCGGTTGCCCCGCGTGAAACGCCGAGGATCGCGACTTCCGGCCAGTTCACGATCGGCGTGAACGACGTCCCGCCGATGCCACCGAGGTTCGAGATGCTGATGCCCCCGCCACTCATGTCGTCGAGGCTCAGCTTCTTGTCTCGTGCTTTCGCCGCGAGCACCTGGACGTCGACAGAGATCTGCGTCAGGCCCTTCCGGTCGGCGTTGCGCACGACCGGCACGAGCAGGCCGCGGTCGGTATCGACGGCCACGCCGACGTTGACGTACTTCCGGTAGACGATCTCCTCTGCCGCCATGTCGACGCAGGCGTTGAACTGCGGGAACTGCTGGACCGCAGCGGCCAGCACTTTGACGAGGATCGCCGTCATCGTGAGCTTGCCACCGGCGGCTTCGACATCCGGCGCGAACCGCTTGCGGATGGCCTCGATCTCCGTGATGTCGGCTTTGTCGACCTGTGTGACGTGCGGAATCGTCGTCCAGGCGTGCGCGAGGTGCACCGCCGTAGCGCGGCGGACGCTCGACATCGGCTGACGCTCGACCTCTCCCCAGCGTGAGGCGTCTGGCAGGGCCTTGTGGGCGGGCGCGGCGCCAGCGGGCGGTGCGGTCACCAGCGTGGCCAGTGCACGCGTGGCGAACGCCTTCACGTCGTGCTGCGTGATGCGGCCTTCGAGGCCGGTGCCCGACACGGCGTTGACGTCCACGCCGATCTCGCGGGCCAGCCGCCGGACACGCGGCGATGCGGGGGCGATCCCGCTGCGCACTGACGGAGAGGGAAACGGCACGACCGCGGCCGGCGTGTTCGGCGTCGGCACAGGTTCGGTCACCGCGGGCGTGAACTGCGTGGCGAGCGCCTGCGCGGATGCGGAGACGCTCCCGGGCCTCGCCTCCGGCTCGGTTCGAGCCGGGACCTCCAACAGTGAGGCGGAGGCCGCTGATGCGGCGGGCGCGGCAGGTGCGGCCGCCGTGTCTTCGACCTCGAGCACGAGCGTCCCGACGGCGACCTTGTCGCCAGGCTTGATGGCGATCGATCGCACGACGCCCGCCACGGTGGAGGGCACCTCAACTGTCGCCTTGTCAGTTTCCAGCTCGACGACGCCCTGATCCTTCGCAATCGTGTCGCCGACTGCGACCAGGATCCGGGCCACCGTGCCCGACGCGACGTTTTCGCCCAGCTCGGGCAGGACGAAGATGCTCATGAGACCGCGGGGTTCGGACGGTCGGCGTCGATGCCGTAGGCCTGAATCGCCTTCTTCACGACGTCGGGTTTCACTTTCCCGTCGTCCGCGAGGGCGGAGAGCGTGGCGACAACGATGTGCCGCGCGTCGACTTCAAAGAAGTCCCGCAGCGCCGACCGTCCCTCGCTGCGTCCGAACCCATCCGTGCCCAGGCTCACGACAGGGCGCTTGAGCCAGCGTCCGATCGTGTCCGGCAGCGCCTTCACGTAGTCGGAGGCCGCCACGACAACACCCTCGGTGTCCGCCAGGCACTTCACGATGTGCGAGACACGCGCAGGCTCACCGGGATGCAGCCGGTTCCAGCGTGCCGTCGCGTTGGCGTCCCGCGCCAGCTCGGTGAAGCTCGTCGCGCTCCAGACGTCCGCGGACACGCCGTGATCGGCCGCGAGCATCTCCTGCGCCTTGAACACTTCGAGCAGAATCGCGCCGCCACCAAGGAGTTGCGCGCGCAGCCCCGTCTTCTTCTCCGCCGGCTTGAACCGGTACAGGCCGCGGAGGATGTCCTCGCGGACGCCCGGGGGCATCGCGGGCTGCCCGTACTGCTCGTTCATCACGGTGATGTAGTAGAAGACGCTCTCCTGCTCCTTGTACATCCGCCGGATGCCGTCTTCGATGATCACGGCGATCTCGTAGGCGAACGTCGGATCGTAGGCGAGCAGATTGGGCACCGCGCTCGCGAGCAGGTGGCTGTGGCCGTCCTGATGCTGCAGGCCTTCACCCGCCAGCGTCGTCCGGCCAGAGGTGCCGCCCAGCAGAAAGCCCCGCGTGCGCGAGTCCGCGGCAAGCCACACGAGGTCGCCGACGCGCTGCATCCCGAACATCGAATAGAAGATGAAGAACGGGATCGTGTTGACGCCGTGCGTGGCGTAGGCCGTGCCCGCGGCCACGAACGACGACATCGAGCCGGCCTCGTTGATGCCTTCCTCGAGAATCTGCCCGTCCCGCGCTTCCTTGTAATAGAGCAAGGTGTCACTGTCGACCGGCTCGTAGAGCTGGCCCACGTGGGAGTAGATGCCCACCTGACGGAAGAGCGGCTCCATGCCGAACGTGCGAGCCTCGTCCGGCACGATCGGCACCACGAGGTCCCCGATTTCCGGATCCTTCAGCATCTTCGAGAGCATGCGGACAGCGGCCATCGTCGTGGACGCCTTGCGGTCCGGCGTGCCGGCATGGAACTCCGTAAACACTTCAGGCAGCGTCTTGAGTTCGAGCGGGGGCGCGCTGACCTTTCGCGACGGCACGTAGCCGTCGAGTTCGGCCCGGCGTGCCTGGATGTACTTCGCCTCCGGGCTGTCGGCCGGCGGGAGGTAGAAGGGCGCGTTCGCGATGTCCTCGTCCGAGACTGGAATGCCGAAGCGGGACCGGAACGCGCGCAGTTCGGCCTCGTTCAGCTTCTTCTGCTGGTGCGTGATGTTCTTGCCCTCGCCCGCTTCGCCGATCCCGTAGCCCTTGATGGTGCGCGCCAGGATGACCGTCGGCTGCCCGGTATGCCGGACGGCTGCATCGTAGGCCGCAAACACCTTCACCGGGTCGTGGCCGCC
>JBIKWH010000343.1:0-3200 GCA_044356435.1 Vicinamibacterales bacterium | reverse complement strand
CTTCGACGCCGGCCTGCGCGAGTTGACGAACCCGGTGGCGAGCTCCGTCCGCCTCATCGTCAGCCACCTGGACTGGCGCCACGACGAGGTGGAGATCGAGGACGGACAGGAAACGCTCGGAACCCGTTTCACCAACAAGACCACCAGCGTCCGCGCCGAGGTCGAGCAGCGGCCGACCGGGCGCCTCTCCGGTCGGTTCGGCGCGTCGGGCGAGTTCCGGAACTACCTCGCGACGGGGGAAGAAGCCCTGGCGCCGGAAACCTCCCAGCAGTCGCTGGGCCTGTTCGCCTACGAACAGCTCGACTTCGGCCGCGCCCGACTCATGTTTGGCGGACGCGTCGAGCGCACGGCGTACGACACCGAGGAGCGCGAGGGCCATCACGAGGACGATGGGCACGGCCACAAGGAAGACGAACTGCTCGCCCCCGCGACGCGGGACCGGGCCTTTACCGGAGGCTCGGGATCAGTCGGCCTGCACGTGGATGTCGCCCAGGGCACGGCGCTGGTCTCGACGCTGACCCGCTCGTATCGCGCGCCGGCGCTCGAGGAGCTCTACAACTTCGGGCCGCACGTCGGCAACCTGGCCTTCGAGATCGGCAGCGCCGATCTGAACCGCGAGGCGTCCGTCGGCTTCGACGTCAGCCTGCGGCACCGGTCGGCCCGCGCGCGCGGCGAAATCAATGCCTTCGTCTACAACATCAACGACTTCGTCTTCCCGGGCGCGCGCTCCGAGGTCTCGGCCAGCGACCTGTTCGTCATCGAGTACCAGCAGGGCAACAGCCGCTTCAGTGGCGTCGACGGCCAGGTCAGTCTTGGGCTGCACGACCACCTGTGGGTCAACGCGAGCCTGGGGTACGTGCGGGCCACGCTGACCGAGATGAATGCCTCCGTGCCCCGCATCCCGCCGCTGCACGGCCGCCTGTCACTCGACATGCCGTTCAACAGCTTCACGCTGAGCCCGGAGGTCGTGTGGGCCTCGCGACAGGACCGGCTGTTCGTGAATGAAACGGAGACGGCTGGCTACGCACTCTTCAACGTGAACGCCTCCTACGTCCTCGGACGCGGCCACCACGCGCACATCTTCAGCCTCAGCGGGCTGAACCTCACCAATGAGCTGTATCGGCGCCACACATCCCTGATCAAGGCACTGGCGCCCGAACTGGGCCGGGCGGTGCGGGTCAGCTACGCCGTGCGCTTCTTCTGACGCTCTCGCGCTGGGGAACTCGTCAGAAACGCGTGCATGAGATCTCCAGAGTGTCGTGCTTCAGCATGGCCGTGCCGTCAGATGCCGCGCGGCCGTCCATCGACGAGCACGGTGTCGACCCGGCCGCGTACGGAGTTGATGAGCCACACGCGTGAGGCCGCCCGCAGTGCCTCGACCGTGATGCGCCGTTCGGTGATGGCCCCCGTGTCGAGGAGTTCGGCGCGGAGCGTCCCGGCGAGCAGGCCGCAGGCCACGGGCGGTGTGACGCACAGGCCGTCGATCTCGGCGACGACGTTGAAGTTGGTCGCCTCGGTGATCTCGCCCTGCGCGTTCCAGAGGATCACGGTGTCCACGCCTGACGGCTTTCCGGCTTCTGCCTGCGCGTAGACGTCGCGGCGCGTGGTCTTGTGAAACAGGAACACGTCGGCGGCGTCCACGGGGGTCTCCGCCAGCACGACACGCAACGGCGCTGGTGTCGGCGCGATCGGACTCGCCTCGGTCGTGAGGCCTCCGCTCCGGTTGAGGAGCACCCGCACCTTTGACGGCACAGCCAGGCTGCGGGCGGCGCTGGTGAGCGCCGCGTCGAAGGCGGCCGCGTCGAACGGGATGTCGAAGTAGTCGGCCGACGCCGCCATCCTCGCGCGGTGACGAGGCAGCCGGGTGTAACCGCTCTGCGGGTCCCATCGCAGCGACTCGATGAGGTCGAATGCCGGCTCCGGTGTGGTCAGGATGGCGGCCTTCACGCGGCACTCCTCGAACTCCGACGCGGCCTCGGAGTCCCAGACGATGCCGCTCCCGACGCCGAACTCGGCTATCTTCGTTCGTCGATCAATTGTGACCGTCCGGATCGCCACGTTGAAGTGCGCCTGCCGGCCCGGTCCCACGAGGCCGACGGCCCCGCAGTAGATGCCCCGCGGTGAATCCTCGACGTCGGCGAGGATCTGCATGGACCGGATCTTCGGAGCGCCCGTGACAGAACCGGCGGGAAACAGCGCGTCGAAGATTCCGGGGAGCCCGACGCCGTCGACCAGGTCCGCCTCGACGGTAGAGGTCATCTGCCACTGCGCCGGATACCGCTCGGCCTCGAAGAGCGCGGTGACCTCCACGCTCCCGGGCCTGCTGATGCGACCGAGGTCGTTTCGCATCAGGTCCACGATCATCACGTTCTCCGCGCGGTCCTTGGCCGAGGCCGTCAGCGCCTGTGCGCGGACGGCGTCCTCCGCGGGCCAGCGTCCCCGTGGCGCGGTGCCCTTCATGGGCCGGGTCACCAGCCGGCGGCCATCGCGCTCGAAGAACAGCTCCGGCGACGCGGAGCAGACGGCGACCTCACCCGTGTCGATGAACGCCGACCAGGCGCCGCCCTGCGCTCCGGCCAGCGCCGCGAACAGCGCGCGCGGGTCGCCGCCGAACGGCGTGCGCATCCGGAAGGTGTAGTTGAGCTGGTAGGCGTTGCCCGCGCCGATGTGCTCGCGAAGCCGGGCGACGACCGCGTCGTAGCCGGATTGGTCGACCGAGGCGCGCCAGTCGAGGCCCGGCTGTTCGCCGTGCCAGCTGTCGGGGATGCGGTCGTGCCGGATGGCGTCGGTCGCCCGGAACAGGCCGAACCACGCGAGCGGGGCGGCGCCTGGACCGGCCATGACCGGGAGCTGGAAGGCGGCGGCGGCCTCGTAGGCGACGTAGCCCGCCACGAGATACCCCGCCTCGGCGGCATCGTCGACGCCGGCCAGCAGCGCCGGGATGCCGTCGGCGCGGTCGGCCGTCAGCGTGGCCACCGGCGCGTTGAGCTCGAGCCAGGGCCCGCCGTGCGGCGTGCGAATGAGAACGGTGGGCACGTCCGCCTATTGTCTCCCGCCGGCGCGTCGCACCTGCGTTGGCCGCGTGCTGTCGCCCTGTTCGGGCAGGACGCAGCCCCCCAGCGCAATAAACGTTCCGTCACTCGCGCGGCCCAGAGGCCCGCCGCAACGCAGGCGGCTTTGGCGTTTGATTGCGTGGCGCC
>JBIKWH010000342.1:0-3201 GCA_044356435.1 Vicinamibacterales bacterium | reverse complement strand
CTTCAGCATGATGACCATGCCGGCGACCGACTCCCCGGCGCCATTCCTGGAGACCGCGCCCTGCCGGGGCATCGCGCCGATGCCGACCTCGGCCACGTCGCGCACGAGCACCGGCGCACCGCCGTGCTCATCGATGACGATGCGGCCCAGGTCCACCTCGTCGCGCACGAGCCCGTTGCCGCGCACGGTGTAGCGCTCCTGCTGATGCTCGATGAAGCCACCGGAGAACGGCAGGTTGTTGGCGGCGACCGCGTCGTAGACCTGACGGAGCGTGAGACCGAACCGATCGAGCCTCGTCGGGTCGACCGTCACGTGATACTGCCGGGTCTGACCGCCCCACGCGTTGATCT
This sequence comes from Vicinamibacterales bacterium, assembly GCA_044356435.1. GTDB lineage: Bacteria > Acidobacteriota > Vicinamibacteria > Vicinamibacterales > UBA2999 > CANKJK01. The sequence continues at coordinate 2,851 of JBIKWH010000342.1, read as the reverse complement.
CCCCTACGCCGCGGACGGCACGGAGCTGGGTCCGAAGGTCCCAGTCATGTGTCGTCTTGCGGGCCATGAGGTCGACCTCGTCGCTCTCGACGAGGTACTGGTAGATCTCGCCGAACGCCGTGGCGACGGGTCCGAGCACCGGTGAGATCCCCTCGGGCAGCCGCGCCCTGGCCTCCGACACCCGCTCCGTCACGAGCTGCCGGGCGAGATAGACCGGCACGGCATCCGCGAACACGACGGTCACCAGCGACAGCCCGGCCTTGGAGACCGACCGGACCTGCTCGGCATTCGGCACGCCCATCAGCGCCGTCTCGATGGGGTACGACACGCGCTGTTCGACCTCGACGGCCGCCAGGCCCGAGGCTTCGGTCACCACGGTCACCTGGTTGTTCGTGAGATCCGGAAAGGCTTCGACCGGCAGGTCGCGATAGGCCACGACGCCGGTGCCGACCACGGCGGCCAGACACAGGAGCACAAACAGGCGCTGCCGCAGGCTGGCGGCGACGAGCCGCTCGACCAGGCCCATTACTCCCCTCCAGCCGGAGGGCCGGCCAGCGCCGACTTGAGCGCGAACCCACCGGTGGCGGCCACCTGCTCGCCCGCCGTCACCCCGGCCGTGACCTCGACACGCGCGTCGCGGTCGACACCGAGCGTAACCGTCCGCGGCACGAATCGCCCGGTTCCAGCGGCCACAAATACCGTGGGCCGTCCGTCGACGCTCTGAATCGCGGTGCGTGGCACCAGGACCGCTGGCCGCGGCTGCTCGACGCCGAGGCCGACCGTGGCGTACATGTCCGGCTTGAGCCGGCGGTCGCTGTTCGCGAGCGACGCCCGAACGGTCACGCGCCGCGTCACCGGATGGACGACATCGCCGACAAAGGTCACCGTGCCGCGAAAGACCTCGTCTGGCCAGGCCGTGACGCGCACGTCAACCGGCCGTCCCACCACGACTCGCGGCAGGAGCGTCTCGTCCACCTCGGCCACGACCCACAGCCTCGACAGGTCGCTCACCGTATAGAGCGTGGTGCCGGGCACAACGGTCGTCCCCGGTGTGACCAGGCGCTCGAGCACCACGCCGCCCATCGGGGTGCGCACGGGAATGGGCTCATCGGCTTCCGCCTCGCGGACACCGACCTCGCCGTTCGGCTGAGCCGTCACGTGCACGCCGACGTGTTCAAGCTCCTCGATCGAGCGGGTGATCTCGGCGCGGGCGTCGGCGAGGTGCTCGACGGCCGTGACGCGATCGAGCTCGGCGCGCCGCACGTCCTGCGCGGCGACCGCCTTCGCGGCGAGCAGGCGCTCGGACCTCGCGTGCGCGTCGGTGGCATAGGCCACTTCGGCCTCGGCGCGCTGCCGCGCCGCGACACCCTTCCGGTAGCCGGCCCACGCGTCGTGCATCGCGTGTCCGTGCATCGTGGCGAGCAATTGACCTTCCGCGACGCGGTCGCCCGCCTGGGCGAGCGTCTTCAGCACGAGGCCTTCCTGCAAGGACCCGATCCGCGCGGTGCGGGTGTCGTCCAGCGCAACCACGCCCGGCACCTGCACCTGCCCGGTCGAGGTCACCGCCTCGACGGTCACCAGGGTGATGCCGCCGCTCGCCAACGCCGCGGCATCGAGCGTCACGACGCCTGGAACGGCCGTCTCGCGGGTCGTCCCGGCGCCCGCCCCTGGTGGGGCGGACGCGCCCCCGCACGCCGGCATCACGGCCAGTGGTGCCGCCAACAGTGCGACCTGCAGTGCTCTCCACCCGTTCATGGCAACGCCTCCTCGCCGGCTGCCAGCCGGGCTGCAATGGCGGCCGCCACGCCGTCCAGACGCGCGTCGATGGCCAGGTGTCTTGCATCGCGGAGCACACGCTCGGCGTCCAGCAACCGGAGCACGTCCACCGCGCCTTCGCGCAGGGCGGCCGCGGCCGAGAGCCGCACCGCGTCGGCCGGCGCGACCAGGTCGCGGGCGACGGACGCCGCGCGGGCGGTCAGCGCGCGGGCGGCATGGGAGGCGGCCTGCGCTTCGGCGGTCAGGCGACGCAGCAGGGCTGCGTGCTCCGCCTCGGCCGCCCGTGCCTCACCGTCCGCACGGGCCGTGGCCACGCCGTTCCGGTCGAAGATCGGCAGCGTCACGGCGACACCCGCGACCGCCGTATCAAAGCCCGCGGTCCTCTTGAATCCACCGGTCACAAGCGCATCGGGCGTCGAACGGGCGCGCTCGACCGCAAAAGCCTGACGCGCACGCGCCACACGCGCCAGCGACGTTCGGGCTTCGGGATGGCGGATGAGCTGTGCGGCGAGCGCCCGGTCGTCGCGTTCATCCGGCGCGGTCACCTCGGGCTCGACGAAGCGGGCGGGATCGAGACGGCCCGGTGCGCCCACCAGATACGCCAGGTCAATCGCCCGCTGCTCCTCGTCCAGGCGGGCGCGGACCAGGTCCAGATCCAGACGCGCGACGTCGGCCCGGACCTTCAGCACGTCCGCTTCGGGGACCGTTCCTTCCTGGAGGCGGCTGGCCATGACATCCACAACGGCCAGCAGGTCCGCACGTGACGCCGTCAGCACCTCCGCTCTCCGGTGGGCCCGCAGGGTGTCGAGGTAGGCCGCGGCGACGCGGCCGGCAAGGGCCCAGTCCGTTCCGGCGGCGAGCGCCACGGCGACATCCCGCTCGGCCCCGGCGAGGTCGCGGCGCAGGCCGCGCTTGCCGCCCAGCTCGACCGTCTGGTTGACGACGGCGAAGACGTCTTTCGTCAGGCCGGCGGCGCCGGGACCGAAGTTCTCAACGCGGACATCGACCTGGGGATTGAGGGGGCGTCCGGCGCGGCGCCTGGCCTCCTCGGCCGCGCTTGCCAGGCGTGCGGGAG
>JBIKWH010000340.1:0-3233 GCA_044356435.1 Vicinamibacterales bacterium | reverse complement strand
ACGCCGACGCGTGAGCCGGCGAGGGTGATCGGGGCGGCGACGAACGCCGCCGGCGCGAAGCTCGACGGCAGATAGCGCGAGAAATCCTCGATGACCGCCTCGGTCGCCGACGGTGCCGTGGCGGCACGTGCGTAGATGCGGCCGAGACCCGTGTTCGCCCAGGGCGCCTCGGTCAGCGGCATCCCGAGGTCGACTTCCTTCATCACGCTGTAGAGCACGCGGCCGTCCGGGACAGAGATCAGGAAGATGTCGTAGAAGCCGAAGGCCTGCCGGTACCGGTGGAATGTCGGGTGATGACGCGCATGGACGTCGCCCCACGCGGCCGCGCCGCCACGCACCTCCGTCAGCAGGTCCTTCGCGTCGGCGGGGTGTGGATTGGCGGCGATGGCCTCGTGCTGCAGCGTGCGCACGCGTCCGTCAGCCGGAAACCAGGTCGCGAGGAGTGCCTCCGGCGTGAGTGCGCGGCCGACCGCCGGCGCCAGCGCCTGTTGGTAGAAGTCCCGCAACGCGGTCGCCGCAGTCGCATCGGGCGCGGCGGGCACGATGCGCGGCCACGCCGCGTCGAATTCGCGCAGCGCCACGAGCGCGGTCTCGCTGGTGGAGAGCGCGGCGACGTGGGCCGTCAGGTCCTCGAAGTAGCGTTCGATCGCGAGGCGGCGGGTTTCGCGGATGGCCGTCAGCCGGTCGTAGGTCGCTTCCCGCAGCGCCGTGCCCGCGTCCTCGGAGGCGACCCAGCCCGTCGCGCCGATGGCGGCCAGCGTGAGCAGGACGACGACGAGCTGGAAGCGGGTGCGGATCGAGCGGATGGCCACGGCGGTCTCCTGCCCGACTCTACCCGATCGGATCCGGTCCGGCGGTGGTTCGACCGGGCTGCCGGCTGCGCGTGGCTACTTGCGGCCGGCGATGCGGACGAGATGGGTCGCCGTGCGTACGAGGAGGCTTCCGCGCACGATGGCGGGTGTCGCCATCACCATCTGGTCCAGCGGGTTCTTCGCCAGCACCTTGAACTCCGGCCCCGGCTGGATCGCGTACGTGTCGCCCTCTTCGCTGATCGCCCAGATCTTCCCGTTGTACGCCCAGAGCGACGCCGTGAAGCCGGTCGAGGCCGGGTCGATGCGCTGGCGCGTATAGACGACGCGGCCGGTCTTCGCGTCGTGGCACATCAGGAACCCCTGCGTGAGCAGCGTGTAGTGGTAGTCGCCGTAGACGAGCGACGAGTTCATGTAGGACGCGCCCTGCGGCTGGTACCACGCCACGTGGGCGTTGCCGGTCTCGCCGTCCTTCAGCGAGATGTCGCCGCTGGCGCCGGGGCGGATCGCCACCACCGGGCGCACGCGGTCTGCCGGGTACCCCGATGACACGTAGAGCAGGCCGTTGGCGGCGTACGGCGTGGGCGTCGTATTCACCGAGAGCCGGCCGAACTGCCAGAGCAGCGTGCCGTTGAGGTCGTAGGAGCGCACCTGGAGGTCGCCGGCGGTGATGAGTTCGGTCCGCTGCGCGTGCGTCCAGATGTACGGCGTGGACCAGCCGAAGGCTTCCTGTGCCTTCTCCTTGTGCACCCGCCAGAGTTCGTTGCCGGTGGCCGCGTCGAAGGCCAGCAGCAGCCACTGCCGGGGTTCGTGGTCCATCGTCAGATAGATGCGCCCGTTGTGCACCACGGGCGAGGCGGCGGCACCGATGTCGTGCAGTTCCGTCGGTCGCAGGATGTCCGGCTCGCCCTTGCCGGCCAGCGCTTCGGCCCGTGCCGTGGCCGTGGACGTCGGCGCCGTCGGCAGTGGCACGCGGCGTTGCCAGACGATGCGGCCGTTGAAGTCCACGGCGAACAGTCCCGCGCTCGCGTGGAAGACGTAGACGTGCTTGCCGTCGGTGACCGGCGTCTCCGAGGCGTATGTGTTGTCCAGATACTTCTTCTCAAGCGGCAGGCCCTGGCGGAGCTGGACGGCCCACTTCAGCTTGCCGGTCTTGAAGCTGAACGCGTAGAGCATCCACCGGCGGGCGACCTTGAAGTCCGGATCCTTGCCGGTGCCGATCGCCTGCTCACGCTTCTCGGTCTTGTCCGCGAACACCCCGGGCGTGACGCCCCGCGGCGTGTCGTGCCCGGCGCTGATGGCCGTGGAGATGAACACGTGGTCGCCCCAGACCACCGGTGACCCCCAGCCCAGTCCGGGGACCTCTGCCCGCCACGCAATGTTCGTCGTGGGGTTCCAGACCTCCGGCAACGCGGGGTCGTCGGGAATCACGCCGCCGGTCACGCCGCGGAACTGCGGCCAGTTGTCCGCCGGTCCGGCCGCCGAGAGAGTAACCGTCAGGCCGAACGCCGCCGCCAGGAGCCATGCGCGCATGGCCGGAGATACTACGCCTGCCGGCCGCATCGCCCAAGCCCCGTCTCCGGGATACGGGACTCCCTGGCTCGAAGGTCCGGCGCGATTGCCGATACGATTACCGTCGGCCTCACCGTGCTTCCGGGTTCCCGCCGTACGCGTCGCCTCTTCTCGAATCGCTTCCTGCTGAGCGCGGTGCTCGCATGTGGAGGCACCGCCGCTGCGGCCGCCGCGCCTCCGGCTGTGACCCCCGTGCGCATCTCTGCGCCACCGCGGATCGACGGCCGGCTCGACGACCCGATCTGGGCCGCCGCCGCCCGCATCACCAGCTTCACGCAGCAGCAGCCCACCGAAGGCGCACCGGCGTCGGAAGCCACGGAGGTGCTGCTGGCCTACGACGCCACGCAGATCTATGTCGGCGTCCGGGTGCGCTATTCCGACGTGTCGCTGGTGCGGGCGAACCGGTCGGACCGGGACCAGACCTCGGCCGACGACACGATCACCGTGTCGATCGACCCGTTCCGGGATGCGCAGCGCGCGTACGCGTTCTCGGTGAACGGATTCGGGGTGCAGGCGGACTCGCTCCTGATGACGAACCCCGGAGGGACCACCGTGGATACGTCCTGGAACGTGCTCTATCAGGCAGCCGGTCAGCTGGTGGAGGATGGCTGGACGGCGGAGATGGCCATCCCGTTCAAGAGCCTGCGCTATCCGGCCGTGGAGAAGGGGAGTGCCCACCGCTGGGGCTTCCAGGTGCAGCGCGACATCCGCGGGAAGAACGAGGTGGCGACCTGGGCGCCGCTCTCCAACAGCATCGTCGCCGCGCTGGGCCAGATGGGCACGCTCGAGGGCATGACGGATCTCGCCGTGCAGCGGATCACCGAGCTGATGCCGACCGTCACCAGTCAGCAG
>JBIKWH010000341.1:0-3233 GCA_044356435.1 Vicinamibacterales bacterium | reverse complement strand
CATGCAGCGCCGTATTGCCCACGCTGTTGGCAGCGTTCACGTCGGACTCCAGGTCCATCAGCACCTTCACCGCCTCGAGGTGACGGGCCTCGGGCACGATGCTCTCCGTGTCCACCCGGGCCATGCCTGCCGCGACCTGGAGCGTGGTCGTCTGGTCATCTGTCGTAACGAGTGGCCTGGCGCCGGCCGCGAGCAGCACGCGCATGACGTCGAGGTCGGCCACGGTTACCGCCAGGAAAAACGGCGTGGCTCCGAGTACGTACTTCGCCTTGAAGAGCACGAAGCCATACCGTGGTGGGGGCAGGCTGATGCGCGCGTGCACGTCCGCGCCTTTGGCCAACAGGGCCTTGATCAGTTCCACCTTCCGGTCCCTGGGTACCTCGGCCAGCGACCGCCACTCGTCATCCTTGACCTCACTGTAGTCATGCGTGTGGCTCGACTCGAACCGGCCGGACGTCCAGTGCAGCGCCGTGTAGCCGGCATTGGCAGCGTTTGGATCGGCTCCGCGCTCGAGCAGGAAAAGCGCGAAGTCCACCTGTCCACGCACGACAGCCACCAGCAAGGGCGCAAGGCCCTCCCCGCTTTCGGCGGCGAGGTCAGCCCCGCGCTCCAGGAGGGTTCGGGCGATGCCAATGTCGCCGCGCCTGGCCGCGAACATCAGGGGCGTGAAGCCGCCCGCGGATGCGGCATTGACCTGGGCGCCGGCGTCCAGGAGCTGGCGAACGACGGGCGCGTGCCCTTCGACCACGGCCCACATCAGCGCCGTCTGTCCCTTCACGGACTCGCGCGCATTCGGATCGGCACCAGCCCCCAGCAGAACGTCGACGGCCGCCGTCTTCCCCGTCCGCGCGGCCGTCATCAGGGCTGTCTCGCCCGTGGGGAGCGCCGCACCAGGCGCAGCACCGGCCTTGAGCAGGGCGTCGATCATCGAGGCGCTGCCGTTGAGGCACGCGTACCAGAGGGGCGTCACGCCGTAGTCATTCGCCGTGCCGGGACGCGCCCCCGCTTTGAGCAGCAGCCCCGCCGTCGGAGCATCGTCCCACTGCGCGGCCCAGTGCAGAGCCGTGGCGCCGTCGGCTTGCGGGCCATTGACATCCACGCCCTGACGAACCAGCGCCGCGACGGCGCGTGCGTCCTGCCGCCGGGCGGCCTCGATCAGCCGCTGATCGCCGGCGGCGTGCAGGGGGGCCACGCCGGCGACGAGGGTGGCCAGCACGAGCAGGAGCGGCGTGCGCGGCGTCATACGTTCAGCCGGGCGGTGCTGTCGCCGAACTTGTCCACCCGTACGCCCATCTTGTCGAGCATCGTCAGATACAGGTTGGCGATCGGGGTGCCGTCCGGGTACCGCACGTGGCGGTTGCCCGGGATGCCGACGCCCTTGCCATTCACCATCACCGTCGGCAGGTCGTACGGGTAGTGGAAGTTGGAGTTGCTCATGCCTGACCCGTACAGAATCATCGAGCGGTCCAGCAACGTGCCGTCGCCGTCCGGGGTCTGGCGCAGCTTCTCGAGGAAGTGCGTGAGGAGCTGGAGATGGAAGACGTTGAGCTTGCCCTGCTTCTCCAGCTTCTCCATGTTGTCCTGATGGTGCGACAGCGAATGGTGCTGATCGGGCACCCCGATTTCCGGGAACGTGCGCGTGCTCAGCTCACGGCCCACCATGAACGTCGCGACACGGGTCAGGTCGCACTGGAAGGCCAGCGCGAGCAGGTCGAACATGATGCGGGCATAGTCCGCGAAGTCGGGCGGCGCACCGGCCGGCTGGGCGACGACGGGCAGATCCCGCTCCACCTGCTCCTCCGCCTTCTGGATCCGCCGCTCGATGTCGCGAACCGAGTCCAGGTACTCGGCGAGCTTCGCGCGGCAGGCGGGCGACCTTCCGCGTCACCGCGTCGAGGATGCTGCGGTTCTTCTGGAGGTCGGCCAGCCGCACGCGCGGTTCGGTACTGTCGCTCGTGCCGAACAGCCGCTCGAAGACGGCGCGCGGATTGTTCTCCATCGGCAGCGGCGTCTGGGGACCACGCCAGCACATCGTGGCCGTGTACGCGCAGGTGTAGCCGATGTCGCAGGCGCCAAGCACGTCCACCGACTCGAGGCCCATCTCGAGCGACGCCAGTTGCGTCTGATTCCCCATCTCCCGGGCCGCAATCTGGTCCATGGAGATACCCACGCGAAGGTCCGGGCCCTCGGTGCGCTTGCACAACACACCGGTCAGGTAGGCCGGCTGGATGCGTGAGTGCTGGCCACCACCGTCGCGCGCGTCCGCCTCCTTGTTGGCCAGGCCGGTCAGCACCGACGTTTCCTGCCGGAACGGCTCGAGCACGCGCAGGATCGGCGACGCGAGCGGGTCGGCGGCAGGCGGCGTCCACTTCTTCATGAACGCACCCATGGGCACGTACACGACGGCCATGCGCAGTGGGGTGGTGACGGCGCGCCGCGCGGCCATCACGGGCGTCATGGCGTCGAGGAACGGGAGCGCGATGGATGCGCCCGCGCCACGCAGCACGGTCCGCCGGCTGAGCGCTTTGCCTGTCAGGATCATGACTGTGCTCTCCTCATCTGAAACGGTGCGCTCTTGACCACGGCGAGGATCAGCTCCGACCAGCGATAGTCGGACGCCGCGGACTCACGCACGATGCGCCGCACGGCCGGTTTGTCGTAGTACTCCACGCCGCGGCCCAGCGCGTAGGTCAGGAGCTTCTCAGTGACGGTCGTGACGAACGCGTCGCTCGTCTGGAGCAACGCGGAGCGAAACGTCGCGGGTGTCTTGAACGCCGTTCCGTCCGGCAACGTCCCTGATGCATCCACGGGACTGCCCCCGTCGACGTCGCGCCAGCGGCCCGTCGCGTCGAAGTTCTCCAGTGCAAAACCCAACGGATCCATGCGCGCATGACAACCCGCGCACGCCGGATTCTTCCGGTGCTGCTCCATCCGCTGACGCAGCGTTCCGACGAGCGGCGTGCTGTCAAGAGGCGGCACGTTTGCCGGCGGCGGGGGCGGCGGCGCACCAAGCAGGTTCTCCAGAATCCAGGCCCCTCGCTTCACCGGCGAGGTCCGATCGGACATGGACGTCACCGTCAGCAGACTGCCCTGGCCAAGGATGCCCGCACGCCGGTCGTCCGGCAGCGAGACCCGGCGGAAGTGGGGGCCGTAGATGTTGGGCAGGCCGTAGTGGCGCGCGAGGCGTTCGTTGACGAAGGTGTAGTCGGCTCTCAGGAGGTCGAGCACGCTAC
>JBIKWH010000391.1:0-2917 GCA_044356435.1 Vicinamibacterales bacterium | reverse complement strand
GCCAGCGCGAACGAGTTCGGCGGCACGATGCAGACATCCGTCTTGATATCCACGAACGACCGGGCGTCGAAGTTCTTCGGGTCGATCACCGTGCTGTTGATGTTGGTGAAGACCTTGAATTCGTCCGCCACGCGGATGTCATACCCGTAGGATGACAGCCCGTAGGAGACGACGCCCTCGCGCACCTGCCGATCCTCGAACGGCTCGATCATCTGGTGCTCGAGCGCCATCTTCCGGATCCACCTGTCAGACTTGATCGAGGGCATCGCGACTCCGGGGAACGGGCGCCGCGGCCGGACGGCCACGGCGCGGTGACGGCTAGTTGAGTTCGAGACCCCGGAAGAAGTACCCGAGTTCGAACGCGGCCGTCTCCGGTGCGTCAGACCCGTGGGTCGCGTTGTTGTCGATGGACCGGCCGAAATCCTTGCGCATCGTGCCGGGTTCGGCTTTGGCCGGATCGGTCGCGCCCATCAGCGCGCGCCACTTCAGGATCGCCCCGTCCGCCTCAAGGGCGAGCAGCACACACGGGCCCGAGGACATGAAGTCCGTCAGCCCGCCGAAGAACGGCCGCGCACTGTGGACGGCATAGAAGCCCTCGGCTTCCTTCTTGGTCAGGTGCTGCAGGCGCATGGCCCGCACGGTGAAGCCCGCCTCTTCGATGCGCGCGAGGATCTTGCCGGCCAGCTTCGCCTCGACGGCGTCGGGCTTGATGATTGCGAATGTCCGTTCGGTTGCCATGAATCTCCGTTTACCTTCCCAGCAGTTCCTGCATTGCCTTGCCCATGTCGGCCGGGCTCTTGACCACGCGGACACCTGCCGCGGTGAGCGCGTCCATTTTCTCGGCCGCCGTGCCGGACCCACCCGAGATGATGGCTCCGGCGTGGCCCATCCGGCGTCCGGGCGGTGCCGTCTGCCCGGCGATGAAGCCGACGACCGGCTTCGTGAACTCGGCCTTGATGTAGGCCGCGGCGTCCTGCTCGGCGCTGCCGCCGATCTCGCCGATCATGATGACGGCCTCGGTGTCCGGGTCGTCCTTGAACAGCTTCAGCGCGTCGATGTGGCTGGTGCCGATGAGCGGGTCGCCGCCGATGCCGATGCACGTGGTCTGCCCCATGCCGACCTGCGAGAGCTGGTGAATCGCCTCGTAGGTGAGCGTGCCGGACTTCGAGACGATGCCGATGCGGCCCTCCCGCACGATGTTGTGCGGAATGATGCCGGCCTTGCCCTTGCCTGGGGAAATGATGCCGGGGCAGTTGGGTCCGATGAGCCGCGTCTTCGGGTGACGCTCCAGGAAGGTCACGGCCTTCATCATGTCGACCACCGGAATGCCCTCGGTGATGCAGACGACCAGCTCGATGCCCGCGTCGGCGGCTTCCATGATGGCGTCGGCCGCAAAGGGCGGCGGCACGAAGATCACCGAGGCGTTCGCGCCGGTCTTCTCGCGCGCGTCCGCGACCGTGTTGAAGATCGGGAAGCCTTCGTGCGTCGAACCACCCTTGCCGGGCGAGGTGCCGCCGACGACGTTGGTGCCGTAGGCCGCGGCCTGCTTGCCGTGGAAGGTGCCTTCCTTGCCGGTCAGGCCCTGGACGATGAGCCGGGTGTTCTTGTCGAGGAGGACGGCCATGACTACTTGCCCCCCTTCGCGAGCGCGACGGCCTTGTCAGCCGCCTCACCCATCGAGTCGGCGGTGGCGAAGTTCAGCCCGCTTTCCTTCAGCATCCGCTTCCCTTCGTCCACGTTCGTGCCTTCCATCCGGATGATGATCGGCACCGGTACGCCCAGATCCTTGACGGCCGCGATGACGCCCGAGGCGAGCACGTCGCAGCGCAGGATGCCGCCGAAGATGTTGATGAGCACGGCCTTGACGTTCGTGTCGGCCATCAGGATGCGGAACGCGTTCTTGATCTGCTCCGCGTTGGCGCCGCCGCCGACATCCAGGAAGTTGGCCGGCTCACCGCCGGACAGCTTGATGATGTCCATCGTGGCCATGGCCAGGCCGGCGCCGTTGACCATACAGCCGATGTTGCCGTCGAGCCGGATGTAGTTCAGGGAGAACTTCGAGGCCTCGACTTCGAGCGGGTCCTCCTCGGCCAGGTCGCGCAGGTCCTTCAGGTCCTGATGCCGGTAGAGGGCGTTGTCGTCGAAGCTGACCTTGGCGTCGAGCGCCAGCAGGTCGCCGCTCTTGGTGACGATGAGCGGGTTGATCTCGATCATCGACGCATCGGTCTCGATGAACGCGCGGTAAATGGCCTCGAGCAGCTTCACCAGCTTGCCCGTCTGGGCGCCATCGAGCCCCATGCCGAAGCCGAGCTTGCGTGCCTGGAAGGGGATGATGCCTGTCGCGCGGTTCACCGTCAGCGTCAGGATCTGCTCGGGTGTCTTCGCCGCGACCTCTTCGATATCCATGCCGCCGGCGGCGCTCGCAATGATGACCGGGGCTTCCACCGCGCGGTCAATCACGATGCTCAGGTAGAGCTCGCGGGCGATGTCGAGTCCCTGCTCAACCAGGAGCTTCTCGACCTTCCGGCCTTCGGGACCCGTCTGATGGGTCACGAGCGTCATGCCGAGCATCTGCTTGGCGAGCTGCTCGGCCTCATCGAGCGACCGCGCCAGCTTGACGCCGCCGCCCTTGCCGCGACCACCGGCGTGGATCTGGGCCTTGACGACGACCACGCTGGTGCCGAGACGCTCGGCGGCCGCACGGGCTTCGACGGGTGTGAATACGACTTCGCCGCGCGGGACCGGCACGCCGAACCGCGCGAGCACACTCTTGGCTTGATATTCGTGAATTTTCAAAGCATGCAATCGTAGTCAGCGCTTCGGCAGTCGGTCAAGCGCGGCTTGCGCGGTTTCGACGCACAAAACTACAATTAAGGGGTTTGCGACGGCGGCACGGAGCTCGCTGTCTGTGGAGTCC
>JBIKWH010000339.1:0-3244 GCA_044356435.1 Vicinamibacterales bacterium | reverse complement strand
GCCACCACCACCACCCGCGCGCGGCTGCATCGGCCGTGCCTCGTTGACCGTCAGCGTCCGTCCGCCGAACGGCTTCTCGTGCAACTGGGTGATTGCCTTCTGCGCATCGTCGTCGGTCACCATCGTCACGAAAGCGAACCCGCGGGCACGACCCGTCTCCCGATCCCGGACAACCGTCACGGAGTCCACGGCGCCGGCCTCAGCGAAGACGGCTTCGAGATCGGCCTCGTTCGTGTCGTACGGAATGTTGCCGACGTAGAGCTTGCTACCCATGGAACTCTCGCTTTCGCATCGTGTGGATGCCTGAAGGGAAACGGCTCGCCTGAGCGGCATGCTCGGGCTTCACAGGCGCGGTAGGGATGCGAAAGAACCGGCTCTCGAATCGATACTGTGCGGGCAAGGCGGCTGGCTGCTTCCTTATGTCGCTCTCATTATAGCCTCGGCCGCGGTCCCGGTGGAGGGGGTGGGGTAATCTGCTGCCCGATGGCCGGCCGGTTGCTTGCTCGTCTCGCCGTAAGTGTCGTGCTCCTCGCCGTGTTCGCCGAGGTTGCGGCGCTCGCCGTCCACTACACGGAGACCGGGTGGCTGTTCTACACGAATCCCCACCGGCGCGCGCACCCGGTCCTCGCCGCGGACGCGCAGCAGACGCTGACGGGGGACGCACTCCATCCCTACTTCGGACCCACGCACCGACCCGGTCTCGCCTTCGAGATTCCCGAGGACCTGAACGACGCCCGCGGGTCCCGACCGCCGGCCCGGACCAACAACTTCGGCTTCGTGTCCCGGGTGGACTATCCCGTCCGGCGAACGGACGACCGCCAGTTCTTCGTCGGCCTCTTCGGAGGGTCCGTCGGGCTGTGGTTCTGCGAGGTCGGCGCGGATCGGTTCTTCGACCGCATCGGCCGGCACCCCGCCCTGGCGGGCCGCGTCCTGGTGCCCGTGTGCCTGGCACACGAGGGCTACAAGCAACCGCAGCAGCTCCTGGCGCTCGCATACTTCCTGTCGGCCGGGCAGCCGTTCGACCTGGTGGTCAACATCGACGGCTTCAATGAGGTCGCGCTCGGCGCGATGAACGAGCAGCGCGGCTACGACTTCACCATGCCGAGCGTCTCGCACATCGAGCCGATGGTGAACCTGATCGATCGCGCGACACTCACGCCTGAGAAGGCCGACGCGCTGGCGGCGATCAACGCCGGCCGGCAGGCCGTCGACCGGTGGGCACGCCGGGCGAACACGGCGCGGCTGGCGTCGGTGCACCTCGTCGCGGACCGCGTGCACGCCATCGTCGACGCGCGGTATCGCGCGGCGCGGCTGCGCTTCGATCAACTGCCATCACAAGGGGCGGACCGGTCGCTGATTCGCATCACGCCACGCACGGCAGAGCGCTCAGGGCCGGCGTTCTTTGCCGAGGTCGCGCGTCAGTGGGCCGAGGCCTCCGGCGAGATGCAGGCGCTGCTGGCCGCGCGCGGCGTGCCCTACGTGCACGTGCTGCAGCCGAATCAGTACGCGTCGACACGCGCGTTTTCAGACGCGGAACGGCGCATCGCCTTCATTGATGCCTCACCTTTCAAGCCTGGAGCAGAGCAGGGATATCCCCATCTGCGAGGCGGGGACGCGCAGCGGATCCTGCGCGAGCGTGGCGTACGGTTCGTGGATGCGACCGGCGCGTTCGACCGGACTGCAGGGCAGGTCTACTGGGATAACTGCTGCCATTTCACGCGGCTCGGGAATGACGTGCTGGCCGACGCCATCGCGACGGCCGTGCTGGCGCCCGGCGTGCTGGCTCAGCGCTGAGACGCCGCCTGCGACGTGCGCCCGCGGGCTGGCGTCGTCAGCTGCCGGAGTTCGGCCGCGCTGAGCAGCCGCCAGTGGCCGATGGGGAGCGTGCCGATGCGCAACGAGCCGATGCTGACACGCACCAGCTTCAGCACGACGGCGTCCAGTGCCTCGACCATCCGGCGCACCTGGCGGTTCCGACCTTCCGTCAGCGTGATCTCGAAGTGCGTGTACTTGCCGGAGTCGCGCACGCGTGTGACCGCCGCCGGCCGGGTGGGCCCGTCGCTGAGGACGACGCCGTCCCGGAGCTGCTGCAACTGCTCGTCGGTCAGCAGCTTCGATGCCTTGACGAGGTAGGTCTTCGGCACGTGTGAGTCGGGGTTCGTGACGCGCTCCGCCAACTGCGTGTCGTTGGTCATCAGCAGCAGCCCCGACGTGTCGAGGTCCAGGCGGCCGACTGGCGAGACGAAGGTGCCCACGTCCTCGAGCAGGTCGTAGACCGTCGGACGCCCATCCGGGTCTTTGTAGGTGGTGAGGTAGCCGGTGGGCTTGTAGAGGAGGACGTAGACCCGCTCGCGCCGGGCGAGGGGTTTGCCGTCGAACAGCACCGCGTCCCGCGCCATGTCGACCCAGAGGTCGGGGTTCTCGACGACACGGCCGTTGACCTGCACGCGGCCCTTGTGAATCCAGGAGCGTGCTTCCGTACGCGAGCCGAGGCCGGCCTTGGAGATGACGCGTTCCAGCGTCTTCAGCGGGCGTGTGACAGAGAGCGAAGGGGGGCGGGGCTTTCCGGCGGGCATGTGCCGGGCAGGTGGGGAATCTGGCCCCGACGAACCCGTGCGGGTCCGTCGGGGCCAGACTGGTGTGCTCTTACGCGGGGCGGACGTTCTCGGCGCGCGGACCCTTCGGGCCCTGGCCGACGGTGAACGTGACGCTGTCGCCTTCCCGCATCGAGTCGAACGGGGTCGCCGTGCAGGCGGACTGGTGGAAGAAGTACTCGGTGCCCTCGGGCGTCGCGATGAAGCCGAAGCCCTTGTCCGTGTTGCGCTTGATGGTGCCGGTGGTGGTCGTCATGTCTGAGAGTCCTTTACTGTGGCCGTCGGGCCGTCAACGTGCTGAGTGAAGTTCATCGCTGTCGCACACTCGGGTACGTCGAGGGCGCCAGAGCCCAGGTTCGGGCACCGGCCGTGAGACTCGTGATGAGAGGGAGGTTCCTGTCGTGGACTCGTTTCGGTGGTGCGGAAGAAAGGACTCGAACCTTCATGGGATTGCTCCCACTAGCTCCTGAGGCTAGCGCGTCTGCCAATTCCGCCACTTCCGCACAAGAAGAAGGTCGTGTTGACCGGCAGGAATTCCGCATTGTATCCAATCGCCGCCCATGCGGCAAGCCTGCGCATCCGCCGCCCGCGTGCCCGTACAATGCCGGCCGTGCCGTCCCTCGAAGAGCTCACGACGTTTCTCGCCGGCG
>JBIKWH010000338.1:0-3253 GCA_044356435.1 Vicinamibacterales bacterium | reverse complement strand
CCCTGTTCTTCGGACTGTCCGGCACGGGCAAGACGACGCTGTCGAGTGACCCGGCACGACAGCTCATCGGTGATGACGAGCACGGCTGGAGCGACGCCAGCACGTTCAACTTCGAGGGCGGCTGTTACGCCAAGGTCATCAAGCTGTCGAAGGACGCCGAGCCGCAGATCTACGCCGCGTCCCGCCGGTTCGGCACCATCCTCGAGAACGTCGTCGTCGACCCCGTGACGCGCGCCATCAATTTTGACGATGGCTCGCTGACGGAGAACACGCGGAGCTCGTATCCGCTGCGCTTCATCGACAACGCCGTGGCGTCAGGCACGGGTGGACACCCGGCGAATGTCGTGATGCTCTGCGCGGATGCCTACGGCGTGCTGCCGCCGATCGCCCGCCTGTCCCCGGACGCGGCGGCCTATCACTTCCTGTCGGGCTATACGGCCCGCGTGGCCGGAACCGAGAAGGGCGTGACGGAGCCCAAGGCGACCTTCAGCACCTGCTTCGGCGCGCCGTTCCTCCCGCTGGCTCCCGGCGTCTACGCGAAGATGCTCACGGAGAAGATCGCGAAGCACCACGCGCGGGTGTGGCTGGTCAATACAGGCTGGACCGGCGGGCCGTACGGCGTGGGCAGCCGCATGAAGATCGCCTACACGCGCGCGATGATCAACGCGGCGCTGAATGGCGAGCTGGACGGCGTCGAGTACCGCCGCCACCCGCAGCTCAACGTGGATGTCCCGACCTCGTGCCCGGGCGTCCCGGCCACGGTGCTCGACCCCCGGTCGACCTGGCCGGACCCCGCGGCGTATGACGTGCAGGTCGCGAAACTGGCCGGCATGTTTGTCGACAACTTCAAGACGTTCGAGGCGGGTGTCACGGCCGCCGTCAAGGACGCCGGTCCGCGGGCTTAGGCCCGGAGGATCTCAGGTCACAGCACGGTGCAGTACGAAGCTGTCATCGGGCTTGAGGTCCACGCCCATCTCCTGACCCGCACGAAGATCTTCTGCGGGTGCTCCACCGCGTTCGGCGCCGCGCCCAACGCGCAGGTGTGTCCGGTCTGTCTCGGTCTGCCCGGTGCGCTTCCGGTGCTGAACCGGCAGGCGGTGGACTATGCCATCAAGGCGGCGCTCGCGCTGGGCTGTGACGTCCAGCCCGAGTCCATCTTCGCCCGCAAGAACTACTTCTATCCGGACCTGCCCAAGGGTTACCAGATCTCGCAGTACGAGCGTCCGCTCGCGCTGAACGGTTCGATCGACCTGACCGTCGATGGCGAGCCGTGCCACGTCGGCATCACCCGTGTCCACATGGAAGAGGATGCGGGCAAGTCGCTGCACGAAGGCTTTCTCGATTCCAACCGCCGGAGTTACATCGACCTCAACCGGAGCGGCGTGCCCCTCATCGAGATCGTCAGCGAGCCCGACATGCGGACGGCCGCCCAGGCGGCGGAGTACTTCAGCCGTCTGAAGGCGCTGCTGGTCTGGATCGGTGTCAACGACGGCAACATGGAGGAAGGGTCGCTGCGTTGCGACGCCAACGTGTCCGTGCGGCCCGTGGGGCAGACGACGCTCGGCACCAAGGCCGAGGTCAAGAACGTCAACTCCTTCCGGTATCTCGAGAAGGCCATCGACTACGAAATCGCGCGGCAGATCGAGGTGGTCTCGCAGGGCGGGACCGTACAGCAGGAGACGCGGCTCTTCGATTCGTCCACCGGCAAGACGCAGTCGATGCGGAGCAAGGAACAGGCGCACGATTACCGGTACTTCCCCGAGCCTGACCTGCCGCCGCTCGTGGTGGATGCTTCCCGCCTCGAGGCCGTGCGCCGGACGCTGCCCGAGTTGCCGGAGGCCAGACGGGAGCGCTTCGTGACCGACTACGGCGTGCCGGCGTACGACGCCGGTGTGCTCACGCAGTCCTCCGAGACCGCGGCCTACTTCGAGGCCGCCGTGGCCGCCTGCGGCAACGCCAAGGCGGCGAGCAACTGGATCATGGGCGACGTGCTCAGGCGGGTGAAGGAGCACGACCTCGCCATTGCCGCGTTCCCGATTGATCCGGCGAAGCTGGGCGGCCTGGTGGCGCTGGTCGACAAGGGGACCATCAGCAGCGCGATGGCGAAGGACGTCTTCGCGAAGATGTTCGAATCAGGCCGGTCGGCCGACGAGATCGTGGCGGCGGAGGGGCTCTCCCAGATCGGCGATGCCGGAGCGCTGGAGGCCATCGTCCGCGAGGTGATGGCCGCGAACGCCGATGCGGTGACGCAGTATCGCGCGGGGAAGCAGCAGACGTTCGGATTCCTGGTCGGCCAGGTCATGAAGGCCAGTCGGGGCAAGGCGAATCCTCAGGTGGCCAATCAGGTGCTGAAAGATGCCCTGGCGCAGGAGCCGTCGTGAGCGGCCGTCCGATCATCGACATCAGCGGCCTGTCGAAGCTGTACGCCCGGGGTCTGCCCGCGCTGCGCGAGATGACGCTGGCGGTCGAACGGGGCGAGTTCATCTTCATCACGGGGCCGAGCGGCGCGGGGAAGTCCACGCTGCTCCGGTTGCTGCTGCTGCAGGAGCGGCCGTCGAACGGGCGGATCGTCGTCAACGGCTACGACCTCTCGACCCTCTCGAAGGCGCAGATCCAGGAGTATCGGCGGGGGATCGGCTTCGTGTTCCAGGACTTCCGGCTGATTCCCGCCAAGACGGTGCTGGAGAACGTCTGCTTCGTGGCCGAGGTGCTCGGCATGACGGAGTCGCAGCAGAAGCGGCGGGCGTTCCAGGTGCTCAAGTCGGTCGGCCTGCAGCACCGGATGAACGCGTATCCGTCGGAGCTCTCGGGCGGTGAACAGCAGCGCGTCGCCATCGCCCGGGCCCTGACATCGGACCCGAGCCTGCTGCTGGCCGACGAGCCGACGGGTAACCTTGACCCCGACCTCGCGCTCGAGATCATGAACCTGTTCCGCGAAATCAATGCGGGGGGCACGACCGTGATCGTCGCGACGCACGACCGTGAGCTGATCCGCCTCGTCGGGTGCCGGACGCTGCTCCTCGACCAGGGCACCATCGTGGAGGTGGCATGAGCGGCGTCCGCTTTTCGGTCCGCGAGGGCCTCTCCAGCCTGTGGCGTCGACGGACCTCGAGCGTGCTGGCGATGCGCGCGATTGCGCTGGCGGCGCTGGTGCTGGCGTCGCTGCTGCTCATCACGTCGAACCTGGAGCGCGTGCTCAGCGGATGGTCGACGGCGGCCGAGTTCTCCGTCTACCTGACGGACACGGCCAGTT
>JBIKWH010000030.1:0-11457 GCA_044356435.1 Vicinamibacterales bacterium | reverse complement strand
AGCGTCTCGTGGCGGGTGCCACGGCCATCATCCTCACGGGACTCGTCTTCTCGGGCCAGCGTGCCTCGTTCGTGTGTCTGGCCGCCGGCCTCCTCCTGGCCGTCACGGCGATAGCCCGGCCGTTGCGCCAGGCGGGCAGGCGTGTGTGGCTGCGTCTCTCCCTTGGGGCGGTCACGGTGCTGCTGCTCGTCGGCGTCGGCTCCCTCGTCCTGAATGACGCCGCGCTGCGCCTCTACAGCGAGCTGTTCTCTTCCGCGCGGCTCGAGCACGTACTGCGGGACCTGGAGTACACGGCCACGGGCATTCGGTACGCTCTCGAAACGACGCTCTGGGGGCACGGGACGGGAGCCGCCTCGACCGGCCGCGCCTACGCGCTGCAGGTGCCGTGGAACGACCCGGCCGTGATGCCGCTTGAAGGCGGCACCGGCGTACTGCTCTGGGAATGGGGACTCGCCGGCCCGATCCTGTGGTGCTGGCTGGCGTGGACGGTGGCCCGTGAGCTGTGGAGCCGCGCGCGACACGCGCAGGATCTGTCCACGGCGGGCATCTGCGCCGGCGCACTGGCGGCGGCGGTCACCGGCACTGCGCTGTGGTTCCACCTCAGCGCGGCCGCGTATCAGAGCTACTCGCTACAGGCGCTGCTGTGGCTGACCGTCGGCAGCGCGCTTGCCGCGGGAGACAGCCGACGGGCCCAGACCCCTAGAAGCGGAACAGCCGGTTGATCTTCAGGATGATCGACCGGTTGACCAGGTCCGGAAACCCCTGGGCCGCGGTCGTCGTCCGCTGGTCGTTGTAGACGACGAAGAGCTCACTGCCCGGCAGATACTCCCAGCGGAAGCGGACGTTGCTGCTGACCGACGCCGCGCTCGAGTTGTACTGAATCAGCGCGCTCGCGAACATCCGGGGCGTGGCGGTGAAGGTCACGCGCGCGCCGGCGAGCCGCGTCGTGAAGCGCCCTTCCCGCAGGTCGACCGCATTGACGGAGGCCGTCGGCTCGACGGCGAGCCGCGGGCTGAAGGTGATGCGCGCCGCCCGCAGCGCGACCGTCGTCTGCGTGCCGCTGTAGAACTCGCCGCGCTCGACGCGGAGCTGGCCGAAGAGCCGGCGGTGCTGGCCGAAGTCGACGCCCGCCCGGTAGAACCGGAAGCCGTAGCCCTCACTGGGCAGGGTCACGCCCTGGGCGATGCGAAAGGCCTGCGGAAGAAACTCGTACTGGTCCGTGATGCCGACCAGCAGCTTGTCGCTGTTCTGGAACTCGACGGAGAAGTCGCCATCGAGGCGCCGGCTCTCGAGGCGACCCCGCCGGTTCTCGATGTGGTCCACGGCCGTCGACCAGGCGTACTTCCGGACCGGCCCGCGCTTCGGACGAGGACTGAAGCGGAGAAAGGCGTACGACTTCTCCATGTCCCGACGGCGGACGAAGCCGATGTCCGGGTTGAACGACGCGTCGACGGCCAGCCGCTCCACCTGCACCGCGTAACGGTCGGCGTTGTAGTCGAGCTGCGCACGATAGCTCTGCTGTCCGGCCGTCACGCCGGCGGTATCCGTGGCGGCCCAGAAGGCGTTGCCGGTCAGGTTCTGGCCGAAGGCGAACCTTGCGTCGGCGCCGTAGGTGAGTCCGGGGGCCGGCCGGCCAGGCGCGACGGACCGCCGCGTCGCCAGCACGCCGAGGCTGCTCTTGCCGAGAATGTCGCGCTTCGCGCGCAGCACCGAGAAGTCCGTCGGCTGCAGGCGGGCGGAGTCGCCGCGGTCGGTCCGGATCTGGATGGCGCCGAACTCGAATCCCGCCCCCCGCCCGGTCACGCGCCCGCCTCCGAGGATCGGCACGGGGGCGCCGTCATCAAGCCCGATCCGACGGCTGTAGAAGAGCGTCGGCACGTCGGTCGAACCCGTGCCGGCTCCGCCGGCGCCGCCGAAGGCAAACTGTCCCTGGTTCTCCAGGAAGAACTCACGCTTCTCCGGGAAGAAGAGGTTGAAGCGCGTCAGGTTCACCTGCTGCTCGTCGACCTCCACCTGTGCGAAGTCGGTGTTCCAGGTCAGGTCCGCCGTCAGGTTCTCGCGGATGCCGTACTTCACATCCACGCCGAGGTCTCCACCGGGGTCGTTCTGCCTTCGGGTCGCCGCGGCGCGGTCCGTCACCAGACTGCCCGTGACGTACGGCTTCACTTCGATGTTCTTGCCGGAGGTCGGGGACGTGATGCCGACCAGGTCGCCGTAGAACGATGACCACATCACCGAGGCAATGCCCGAGCCGTTCGGCACGGGCGAGGTGTAGGCGATCTCGTTCTTCCAGCGGCTCATGCGTCTGGCGATGAACCCCCACGGCCGGTCGGAGCCGGGCGCGTAGCGGAGCGACCGGAACGGAATGGCGGCCTCCACGATCCAGCCGCCCTCGAACCGTGACGTCTTGAGCGTCCACACCGGGTTCCAGTCGGGTGTCCACTGACGCTCACCCACGACCTGGCCATCCACGCGGCCACCGTCCGGGCCGACCACGAAGAGCACGCTGTTCCGGCGGTCGTGAAACGGGTCGAGCGCGAAGGCGACGTTATCGTTCGCGGTGACGATCAGATTGCTGTCGCGGCGCAGCTCGGAGCCGATCACCCGCTCCGGGTGCGATTCCCAGCAGCGCCACGCGATGTAGACGTTGCGCCGGTCGAAGCCGACCCACAGCTCGGTCTTCTCAGAGAACGGACGACCGGCGGTGGGTTCGGTCTGGACGAACTGGGTGCTGGGCGGTGTCGTGTAGAGCGGCTCGTCCAGCCGGCCGTCGATGCGCAGCGGCTCCTGCACTTCCACGGCCGTGACCACGCCCCGCGGTGCTGACACGGGCGTCTGCGCCGCCGCCGGCCGGCCGGCCGCGCCGAGGCACAGGCCGCACGCCATGAGGACGGAAGCCGGCCAGGCTATTCGGGCTTGATGCGGATATTCCGCCATCGCAGGGGCACGCCTTCCGACTGGAAGCCGATGTAACCGGCCTCCGTGAACTCGTGCTCCGTCACGTGCGAGAGCAGTTCACCGTTGTGATACGACTTGATCTGGCCGTCCTTCGCCACGATCTCAACGGAGTTCCACTGTCCGATCGGTCGAAAGGCGCGGGCGCGGGCGTCAGGAAAATCCTTGGCGACCACCTTCGCGTCCATGCCGAACGAGTGCAGCATGTTGTTGCTGTTGCCCTGGATCTCGATGCCCTTCGGCCACACCCGATGCTCGGTGATGAAGACCAGGTACCCGCTGTTGCCCTCGTAGAACTCGTCGCCGGGGTCGAGATCCGCCGGACGGTCGAACGTGTAGTCGAAGCGGAGCGTGAAGTTCTTGTACTTCTGGTCGGGATACCAGTACCCCTGGACCTTTCCGGTCGTCACGATCGCACCGTCGGCGACGGTGAAGATCGAACCGGGCTCGGTCTTGCCGCAGCCGGTCGGTGCCGGACGGCAGTTCGGCCCGAGGAGGAACCGGACACCCGCGAAGTCGCGTCCGTTGAACACCGGAACGAACCCCCGCTCCGAGGCGCCGATCTTGAGCACTTTCATGCTGGTCGGATCCGGCGGCAACGGCACGTTCCCGGCGGGGAAACCGTTCGCCTTGAGGAGGTACGCCATGATGTCGACCTTGTCGATCGGGCTGACGCTGGTGGCGTCATAGGACGGCATCGAGTCCCTGATACGGCGATAGACGTGGTAGACGCTCGGGTACTTCTGCAGCGCGCGGCCGCCGAGGTCGATGAAGATCTTCTGCGAACCCAGAGAGAACCCGCGGCCCGCGAGGCTGGACGCCGGGAAGTCCGGGGTCGCCGTGTGGCAGGGCGTGCACACCTTGCCGAAGAGCACGTGGCCACGCCGCGCCTGATGCTCGGTGTAGAACCCAGGCGGGACGGCCGGCCCTGGCGGCACGGAGGCCGCCTTCGTGGGCTCGCCACCCGGCGCGATCTCCCGGCTTCCCGCGGCGGCACCGCTCTTCGAGACAACAAACGCCAGCACGTCTGCGCTCTGCTGACGGCTCATGCCGCCCGGGCTGTTCTGCGGCATGGTGTTATGCAGCGTCTCCAGGAGGTCGCCGAGCGGCCGGGCCTGCCAGCGGCCCAGAAACGCAGGCCCCGTGAGCGCCGGTGCGAGCGCGTCTCCGGCCAGCGCCGGGCCGTGGCACCCGGCGCACATCTCCGCGTAGAGCGGTGCGCCGCGTTGCGCCTGTGCGGTCGAATACACACCGTTCCAGGTGGCGGGAGCGGCCGTCTGCTGGGCCGACACGGTGCCGGTGTGCAGCGCAGCCACGGTTGACACCGTGAAGAGGCTCACAAGGACGAGCAGTGACGTGTGCTTCATGGATGGGGGCTCCCGTTCGCAGACGGGAGTATACCCGCGCCTCCCCGACAGGCCCGCGACGGCGGCTCGCTGCTAGGAGACGGAGTCCGGTGCAGCCGACTCGGATGCGCCGTCCCGGTCGAGGGCGGTGCGGACAAAGCGCGCGAGCGCCTCGGTTCGGAAGGGCTTCTGAATGAACGTCGTCTCGTCCCAGGCGACGTTCTGGAGCGCGGGAAGGTCCACATAGCCTGACATGTAGGCGACCTTAAGGAGCGGCCGATCCGCGGCGAGCCGTTCGGCCAGCACGCGGCCGTTCATGCCCGGCATCACGACGTCGGTCAGCAGCAGGTCAATCGCGTCGGCCGTCGATCCGTAGCGGCGCAGGGCATCTTCGCCGCTGGCCGCTTCCAGCACGCGATAGCCCTTGCCCGCCAGCGCACGCTGAGCCAGTCGCCGGACCAGTTCCTCGTCCTCGACAAGCAGCACGGTCTCGTCTCCCGTGGCCGCCAGGGCAACATCGCGCGACCGCTCGCCGGCGGTCAGCATGGTCTCGAGCGGAAACACGACCGAGATGGCGGTGCCGCGGCCCGGCGCAGTGTCCACGTCGATGGCCGCGCGATGCTGGGCCGCGATCCGGAACACGGTCGCGAGCCCGAGCCCGGTGCCGTATTCCTCCTTGGTCGAAAAGAACGGCTCGAAGATGTGTCGGGCCGTCTCCGCGTCCATGCCGGATCCCGTGTCACGGACCACCAGGGTGACGACGGGCAGCGCGGGATCGCGGCGCGTCTCGATCGTCAGCGTGCCCCCTTCGGGCATCGCATCGCGGGCATTGAGAGCCAGGTTCAGCACGACCTGCTCGACTTCACCGCGATCGATTCGAACCAGGCAGGGCTCCTCGCACAGGCGGACGGTCAGCGCGATGTGTTCCCCGATCAGCCGGCGGAGCATCCCCGCCAGACTCATGACGGCGTGGTTGAGGTCGTCTGGTTTCGGTTCGGACGGCTTGCGGCGGCCAAAGGCCAGCAACTGGCGGGTGAGCTGCGCGGCGCGGTCGCTGGCCTCGACGATCTCCTCGATCGCCGCGCGCACGTCGGGAGCCACCTCCGACTGGAGCACCACCTCGCTGTTCCCCTGAATCACCAGCAGCATGTTGTTGAAATCGTGAGCGATCCCTCCCGCGACACGGCCGATGGCCTCGAGCTTCTGCGCGTAGTGGAGCTGTTCTTCCAGCCGTTTCCGTTCCGTGACGTCGCGGGAGTTGACGATGATGCCGCCGATGGCCGGGTCGCTCACGCTGTTGGTGGCGACGCACTCGAGGACCGTGAAGGCGCCGTCCGGGCGGCGTACCCGCACCTCGGCGGTGTGCGTGTGGCCCGGGCCGTCCTGCAGCAGGCGCGCGAAGGTCGCCTCCACGCGCGGGCGGTCTTCGGGATGCACGAAATCAAACGGGTTCGGGCAGCCACCCTCCGCATCGGTCCCCCAGACCCGCGCAGCCGCGGGGCTGCTGTAGATCAGGGTGCCGTCGGGCGAGAACACGCTGACCAGATCAGAGGAATGTTCGACCAGGGCGCGGAAACGGGTGTCCTGGCGCCTGATGTGTTCGTCGGCCGCGAGCTGCGCGGTCAAGTCGACGGCGACGGTGAAGATCCCGGTGAGCGCCCCCTGTTCGTCGAAGAGCGGCCCCTTGGTCAGCCGCATCGTGCGGGTCGCGCCGTCGCCGGCGGTCAGGGTCTGGTCGTAGGTGACGGGCTGGCCGGTCTCGAAGACCTCACGGTCGCGGGCGCGACTGAGCGCCGCGTCGTCGGGCCGAAGCAGCTCTTCAACGGTGAGACCCTCCAGACCGACGTGATCGACCCCGGCCACGCGGGCCGCCGCCTGGTTCGCGAGGAGGAGACGTCCGGCCAGATCCTTCGCCACGACGGCGTTGTTCGTGCCCTCCATGATCGAGCGCAGCAAGTGATTGGTGCGCCACAGGGCCGCCTCCGACCGTCTCCGCTCGACAGCCACGGCGACGTGACGCGCAATCGTCTCGGCGAACCGGAGGTCCGACTCGGCCGGCGTGTGGGGTTCCTCGAAGTAGACCATGCACTTGCCGACAAGCTGGCCCTTCGCTCGCAGCGGAATGGCGGTGAGGGCGCGGATGCCCTCGGCTCGCACCGCCTCCAGGACACGCACGAGGCCGAGATCCGTGTCGACGTCCGGCACCACGACGGTTCGCGGCTCGGCGTCGTCAGGAGCCCAGAAGGAGTGCCCCTCCACCGCGGCGCGATAGGCAGCCGAGAGACCCCGCCAGCGTACGAAACGTGCGACGCCCGCGGCGTCGTTGACGAGAATCGCGAGGCGGTCGCCTCTGAGCGCCAGGGAAAAGGCGTCGAGCGCGGCGTCGTAGAGCTCGTCGAGATTCGAGGAGGTCGCCAGGGTTTCGGCGAGGGTCGCGACCGCGTGCAGTTGCGCAAGCTGCACGCGCAACTGCGCTTCCGCCGCCGGCAGGTGGGCTGAGTGCGAACGCTCCTCCTCGGCCATGGGGAGACTATACAGCGGCTATGATTCCCGGCAATGGGTCCACGTCGTCCTCAAGTTGTCTCACTCGCGGCGGCCGCCATGGTCCTGGTCGCGCTCATCCTCAGCTCGCCGGTCGCTCCGGCGTTAACGGCTCAGGCACCGACCGCGCCCCCGTTCAAGCTGGGGATGTTCCGCCAGGGCGCGCGCACCTTCGCCGGAGCCGTACTGGACGACACGACCGTCATCGACCTCGCCTCGGCGCGGCCGATGCTGCCGCGTGACGTCACCCAGCTCATCGCCACGTGGGGCCGCTCGCGGCAACTGATCGTCGACGTCGTCACGCTCGTCGCCGGGTCGGCCAGGGGCAGCCGGCCGGCCTACGTGCACGACCTGGGCGCCGTGACGGTGCTCCCGCCAGTCATGCCGCGCGTCATCCTGAACGCCACGCTGAACTACCAGGAGCACGCCGACGAGCTGGCGAAGAACCCGGGAGCCGTGGCCGGTGTGTCGGCGGCGGACGTCGCCGGCGTGCGGAAGCCGGTGGCCTCGATCCCCGGGCTGTGGACGCGGCCCGGCGGTGACACGCGGCACAACCCCTACTTCTTCATCAAGCCGACCACGGCCGTGATCGCGCACGGTGACGCGATCCGCGTGCCGCCCGACCGGGATCAGATCGACGCCGAATGCGAGCTGACGGTCGTGGTCGGCGCCACCGCGTCGCGCGTGCCGGCCGACAAGGCGGGCGACGTGATTTTCGGCTACACGATCGAGAACGACGTCTCGGATCGCCGGGGCCGCCAGGACGACCGCCACGGCTCCGACTGGCTCGTCGCGAAGGGATTCGACACCTTCGCGCCGATCGGGCCCTTCATCGTGCCGAAGGAGTTCGTGCCGGATCCGCAGAAGCTCGCGGTGACGCTGAAGCACAACGACACGCTGATGACCAACTCGAACACCGCGAAGATGACGCACACGGTGAAGGAGCTGGTGAGCTTCGCGTCGCACGTGGTGACGCTGCAGCCGGGCGACCTGATCGACACCGGCAGTCCGGCCGGCGTGGGCGCCACGACGCAGCTCTTCCTCAGGCCGGGGGACGTCTCGACCTGCACAGTCGAGAGCGTCGGCACGCTGCGGAACCCCGTGAAGTAAGACGGGGGATCAGGCGAGGGGCTGGTCCGCGACGATCACACCATCGGCGTCCGCCGCGAGCCACTGCCCCGGGTGGATGACGGCGCCCGCGACGTCGACCGCGACGTCACGCTCGCCGACGCCGGCCTTGGCCGACGGCATCGGGCAGCTCGCCAGCGCAAGCACGCCGACCTGGCACACGGCGAGCTCCGCGCGGTCGCGCACGGCACCCCAGACGACGATCCCGGCCCAGCCGTTCTTCTCGGCGAGTTCGCCGAGCTTGCCGCCCACGAGCGCGCGGTCGAGGACGCCACCGCCGTCAACGACGAGGACGCGGCCGTGACCTGCCTGTGAGAGCGTCTCCCGCACGAGCGCGTTGTCCCGGCGGACCCGCAGCGTCGTCACGAGGCCCGCAAAGGCCCGGACGCCACCGAAGTGCTCGAAGCCAGGCGCGAGCACGCCCAGCCGGTCGGCGTGCCGGTCGCAGAGATCGGCCGTGGGTACGAACGTCATCTGTCGACTCCCCTCGTCTCGGCTAGACCGTGCCCAGGACAGCGTTGGCCGCATCGAGCGCCACGCCGCGGGCGACCGGCGCCTTGAGCCGGCCGAGCACATCCTCGAGCGCCGCCAGGCAGTAGCGGACGTTGCGGGGATTGCTGCCGTGGCCCATCAGGCCGATGCGCCACACCTTGCCCGCCATCGCGCCGAGGCCGGCGCCGATCTCCAGGCTGTAATCCGACAGGAGCAGACCGCGGACGGCGGCGTCGTCAACGCCGTCGGGAATCGAGACGGCGTTCAACTGCGGCAGCCGATCCGCCTCGGGCACGACGAAGCGCAGCCCCATCGCCTCGAGACCGGCGCGGAGCGCCAGGTGGTTCTTCCGATGACGCGCCCACGCTGCCTCCAGACCTTCCTCCTGCACGATGACGAGCGCCTCGTGCAGACCGTAGAGCGCGTTGATGGGTGCCGTGTGGTGATACGCACGCTTGGTCGCGCCGCCCCAGTAGCCCATCACCAGGTTCAGATCGAGGAACCAGCTCTGCACCTTCGACTTGCGGCTGGTCACCTTCTCCCGCGCCGCGGCGCCGAGACTCACCGGCGAGAGGCCGGGCGTACAGGAGAGGCACTTCTGCGTGCCGGAATAAATGGCATCGATGCCCCAGTCGTCCACGCGAAGAGGCACACCACCAAGCGAGGTCACCGCGTCGACGATGGCCAGACAGCCATGCGCGTGGGCGAGCTTCACGAGCGTCTGCGCGTCCGACAGCGCCCCGGTCGAGGTCTCCGCATGCACGAACGCGACGACCTTCGTCTCGGGATGCGCCTTGAGTGCCTCCTCGAGCTTCTGCGGATCGACGGCGCGGCCCCACTCGTCCTGCACCATCACGGCCGTGCCGCCGGACCGCTCGACGTTCTCCTTCATGCGGCCGCCGAACACGCCGTTCTGGCAGACGATCACCGTGTCGCCCGGCTCGACGAGGTTGACGAAGCAGGTCTCCATGCCGGCCGACCCCGGCGCGGACACCGGCATCGTCAGGTCGTTGGCGGTGAGAAACGTCGCCTGGAGCAGCGCTTTCACTTCGTCCATCATCGAGACGAACACGGGGTCCAGGTGGCCCAGCGTCGGGCGCGCCATCGCGGCAAGCACGCGCGGACTCACATCGGAGGGGCCCGGCCCCATGAGAACGCGCTGCGGCGGGTGGAAGGATCGGATGGTCATGGCCACCATTCTCCTATACCCGGCATCGGGTCAGAACCGAATGAGGCGGGTGGTCTTGAAGATCAGCGACCGGTTCATCAGTTCCGGGACACCGGGCCGGAGCGTATCGCGCTGGTCGTTGTAGACGAGAAAGACTTCGCTGCCGGGCGTGTACTCCCAGCGGAATCGCACGTTGGTGCCCAGGCTCCGCCCCGCGGAGTTGTACTGGACGAGCGCGCTCGCAAACATGCGCGGCGTCATCGTGAAGGTGATGCGAGACCCGACGAGCCGCGTCGTGAAGTCGCCGGCCGGCAGCGCCACCCAGTTGAACGTCGTGCTGGGCTCGATGGAAAACTGGCGGCTGAACTCGAAGCGGCCGCCCGTGAAGGCGACGGACCGGATCGTGCCGTTGTAGAACTCCCCGGCCTGGACGGCAAGCGTGCCCGAAAGGCGGCGCTGCTGCGTGAACGTGAACGAGGCCTGCACGTCGTCGAACGCGTAGTCGGCCACGGGCAGCGTGACGCCCGGCGCGATCGCGAAGGGCCGCGGCAGGTACTCGAACGAGTGGTTGTACTGCGTGCTGAGCCGGTCACCGTTCTGGAACTCGACCCCGAACTGGCCCGTCAGATCCTCGGACTCGATGCGACCGCGGCTGTTCGCGGTGCTGGAACCCGACACCTGGTAGGTGTACTTGCGGACCGCACCCGGCTTCCCCGGGCGCGGGCTGAACCGGAAGAGCGCCTGCGTCTTCGCCATGTCGGGACGCCGCACGAAGCCGATGCCCGGGTCGAACACCGGCCCGACGTACAGCCGCTCCGCCTGCGCGCCCCAGCGGTCGCCGCTCCAGTCGAGCTGCGCCCGGTAACTGGTGTCCGCCACGCGCCCTTCGGTGCGCGCCCAGTACGCGTTTGCGAAGACATCCTTGAAGAATGTCAGCGCGGTGTCGACGCCGTACATGGTGTTCTGCCCCGGCACGGCTTCCCCGCGCGAACGGTACGTCGCCATGGCGCCGATGCTGCTGCGCCGTAACAAGTCGCGCTTGATGCGCGCGACGCCGAAGTTGGTGCTCGGGAGGCCGAGCGCAGCCGCATCGTCCGACTGGATGTCGATCAGGCCGATCACGAACGGCCCGGCACGGCCGGTCAGTCGGCCTCCGGCACGGATCGGCACGACCTGCCCGCGGCCCAGTCCGATGCGACGGCTGTAGAACATCGTCGGCGTGTCGCTCGACGAGGCGCCGAGGACTCCACCGGCACCGCCGAACGCGAAAATCCCCTGGTTCTCCAGGAAGAACTCCCGCTTCTCCGGGAAGAACAGACTGAAACGTGTCAGGTTGACCTGCTGTTCGTCGGCCTCGACCTGCGCGAAGTCCGTGTTGTAGGTCAGGTCGGCCGAGAGGTTCCCGGTCACGCCCCAGCGGGCGTCGACGCCGAAATCGCCGTCCGGCCTGTTCGAGACCGGCGGCCGCGCGACGCGGTCCGTCGAGAGACTTCCGGTGACGTAGGGCTTCACGTCCAGCCGGACGCCCGTCGGCGGCACCTCCAGGCCCACGAGCGTCGCCCACGTCGAGACCGCCATCATGCCGCGCATCGCGAACGTGCGCGGTATCGCCGTGACGTAGGAGATCTCGTTCTTCCACTTGTTCTCGCGGCGGAGCTGCATGCCCCATTCCTGCCCCGCGCCGGCCGGATAGCGGAGCGACTTGAACGGCATGCGCACCTCGACCGTCCAGCCGCCTTCGAAGCGGCCCGCCTTCACGAGCCAGACCGGATTCCAGTCGCCGTTATAGCTCCGCTCGTCCGTGACCTGGCCGTCCATGAACGCGCC
>JBIKWH010000335.1:0-3262 GCA_044356435.1 Vicinamibacterales bacterium | reverse complement strand
CGCCCGGACAGCAACTTCATCATGATCGGTGAGCGGACCAACGTCACCGGCTCACGCAAGTTCGCGAAGCTCGTCATCGGCGGCGACTACAACGCCGCGGCCGCCGTGGCGCTCGACCAGGTCCGTGGCGGCGCCAACATCCTCGACGTCAACATGGACGAAGGCATGCTCGATTCCGAGCTGGCCATGACGACCTTCCTCAACCTGATCGCGACCGAGCCCGAGATCGCGCGCATCCCGATCATGGTCGACAGCTCGAAGTGGTCGGTGCTCGAGGCCGGCCTCAAGTGCATTCAGGGCAAGGGGGTCGTCAACTCGATCAGCCTCAAGGAAGGCGAAGCCGACTTCCTGCACAAGGCCGCCATCGTCCGCCGTTTCGGCGCCGCGGTCGTGGTGATGGCGTTCGACGAGCAGGGGCAGGCCGACACGATCGAGCGGAAGGTCGCGATCTGTCAGCGCGCCTATCACCTGCTGACGCAGAAGGCCGGGTTCGACCCGGTCGACATCATCTTCGACCCGAATGTCCTGGCCATCGCCACGGGCCTCGAGGAGCACAACGAGTACGCCATCAACTTCATCGAGGCGGCCCGGCAGATCAAGGCGACGTGCCCGGGCGTGCACATCAGCGGCGGCATCAGCAACCTGTCGTTCTCGTTCCGCGGCAACGACATCGTCCGCGAAGCCATCCACGCGGCGTTCCTGTTTCACGCCATCAAGTCCGGCCTCGACATGGGCATCGTCAACGCCGGACAGCTCGCCGTCTACCAGGACATCCCGCCGGCGCTGCTGGAGCACGTCGAGGACATCCTGTTCAACCGGCGGCCCGACGCCACGGAACGGCTGGTGCAGTTCGCCGCGACGGTCAAGGGCACGGCCAAGCGGACCGAGCAGGACCTCTCGTGGCGCGAGGCGCCGGTCGGCGTGCGGCTCACGCACGCGCTCGTCCACGGCGTCGTCGACTTCATCGAAACGGACGTCGAAGAAGCCCGCCAGTCCCTCCCCCGACCGATCGACGTGATCGAAGGGCCACTGATGGAGGGCATGAAGGTGGTCGGCGACCTCTTCGGCGAGGGCAAGATGTTCCTCCCGCAGGTCGTGAAGAGCGCCCGGGCGATGAAGCGCGCCGTGGCGTATCTCCTGCCCTACATGGAAGCCGCCAAGAAGGCGAGCGGCGAGACCATGAAGCCGGCGGGCAAGGTGCTGCTCGCCACCGTGAAGGGCGACGTCCACGACATCGGCAAGAACATCGTCGGCGTCGTGCTCGGCTGCAACAACTACGAGGTCATCGACCTCGGTGTGATGGTCACCGTCGACACGATTCTCGACACGGCCGTCCGTGAGCAGGTCGACCTGATTGGTCTGAGCGGCCTCATCACGCCGTCGCTCGACGAGATGGTGCTGGTCGCGCGCGAAATGAAGCGCCGCGGCATGACGCTGCCGCTCGCCATCGGCGGCGCCACGACGAGCAAGGCGCATACGGCGGTAAAGATCGCGCCGATGTACGACGCCCCGGTCGTCCACGTACTGGACGCCTCGCGCGCCGTCGACGCCGTGTCGAACCTGATCAGCCCGACGGCCCGGCCGGCCTACGACCGGGCGAACCGGGAGCTGCAGGAGCACCTGCGGGTCCAGCACGGCGCTCTCAAGCGCCGTCCGCTGGTGCCGTACCGCGACGCCTGCGCGCACGCCGTCCATCTGCCGTGGTCCCAGGCGGCGCTGGCCGGAGCGTCTCTGCCCGTGCCGGCCTTCACCGGTGCGCGGGTCATCGACGTGCCGATCGAGGAGCTGATCCCGTACATCGACTGGACGTTCTTCTTCGCCGCGTGGGATCTGAAAGGCACGTTCCCGGCCATACTCACCCACCCGCAGTACGGGCCCGCCGCCGTGGAGCTGTACGAACAGGCGCGCGTGCTGCTCGACCGCATCGTCACGCGGAAGGCGCTGAGGGCTCAGGGCGTCTATGGATTCTGGCCCGCACAGAGCGACGGGGGCGACATCGTGCTGTACGACCCGGCCGCCGGACGTCTGGACCCGGACACCGAGCTCGTCCGCTTCTGCATGCTCCGGCAGCAGGAGCAACTGGGCGAGGGACAGCCGTACCGGTCGCTTGCGGACTTCATCGCGCCCAGGGAGTCAGGCCTCACGGATGTCGTCGGCGCGTTCGCCGTCACTGCCGGGCTCGGAGCGGACGAGCTGGCAGCCGAGCACATGGCGGCCAACGACGACTACTCCGCCATCATCGTCAAGGCCCTCGCTGATCGTCTCGCTGAGGCGTTTGCCGAGTACCTGCACGCGCGTGCACGTCGGGAGCTGGGCTACGGCGCCGAGGAGCGCCTCTCGAACGAGGACCTCATCGAGGAGCGCTATCGCGGCATCCGGCCGGCATTCGGCTATCCGGCCTGTCCGGACCACAGCGAGAAGAAGAAGCTGTTCGCGCTGCTCGACCCCGCGCGCATCGGCATGTCGCTCACGGAGAACTTCGCGATGATGCCGGCCGCCGCGGTCAGCGGGCTCTATCTGGCCCACCCCGACGCCAAGTACTTCACGGTCGGCCGCATCGGGAAGGATCAGGTCGAGGACTACGCCTTGCGGAAGGGCATCCCTGTCAGCGAGGTCGAGCGCTGGCTCACGCCGAACCTCGGCTACGAGCCGGTCTCGTCTTAGCGGACATCTGATACCTACTTGATCGCAATCAGCTCGACGTCGAAGACGAGCATCCCCTGCGGGCCACGCTTCCCCCGGTAGGCGAGCTCTGCGGGAATCCAGAGCCGTCGCGCTTCGCCTACCAGCATCAGTTGCAGGCCTTCGGTCCAGCCGGGGATCACGGCGTTGACCGGAAAGGTCGACGGCTTGCCGCGGGACACGGAGCTGTCGAACATCTTGCCGTCCGCGGTCCAACCCGTGTAGTGCACCGTGACCTCATTGAAGGCATTGGGCTTCCGCTTCCCGGTCCCCGGTGTCAGCACCTTCCACGCAAGCCCCGAGCGCGTCGTCGTGGCGTCGCTCGGCGGCGCGGCGACGTCCGGCGGTGGTGGAATCACTTTCAGCGCGACCTGGCCCGCAGCCAGGGTCGCGAACAGAGTGAACACTATCGTGGCAAGACTGCGCATGTATCTCCCTCCGCTGGGCATCCTACTGCGCGCCGGCCAGATTTGCGCCGCGAAGCGGGCCATTCTGCATGGCAAAGCGAGTGTTGGCGCCAAGACCGATCAGTAGCGCAGCAGCCGATTCACCTTCACGACGAAACCGCGGTTCAGCAGAC
>JBIKWH010000336.1:0-3262 GCA_044356435.1 Vicinamibacterales bacterium | reverse complement strand
CGACCAGGCATCCCGGACGTCCCCTACTGCCCGGCGCGCCTGAGCGCTCCGTGCAGCGTGATCTTGCGGCCATCGGTCACGCGCGTATCGAAGCTCAGCGGTTCGAATCCCTCGGATTCAACCTCGATCCGGTAGGTGCCGGACTCCAGCTCCAGACCCTGGAACGCGCCGTCGAAGTCGTCGAGCGTGCCGGCGTAGTAGCCGTCCACCAGCACCTGCGCGTCCCTCGGTCCCTTGACGTCGAGGCGGACCTTGCCGAAGTCGTCCCGATGACCGCCCCCGTAGTAGCCATACGCGCCTCCCGGATAGCCCCACGGACCGCCCCAGCCACCGCCCCAGGGACCCCACGGGTTCCAGAACGGGTCGTAGTAGAAGTAGCCGAGGCCGAATCCGCCGTAGGCATACGGATAGATGCGACTCGGGACCACTGCTCCGCGGCGGCTCTGGATCACGCGCGGCGGCGGACCCTGTGCGCGGCCCCCGCCACCCCGGCTGCCGTCGATGATGATCGTGCCGCCGCGACCGCCCCCGCCGCTCCCGCCACGGCCGCCACCCGCGCGACCACCGCCGCCCTGCCCGCCACCTCGCCCGCCGCGTTGTTCCTGGACGCGGGCATCGGGCGGGACGGAAGGTCCGCCGGCGGTTCTCCCGCCCTGGTCCGGCACCTGCCGGACGACGGCCGTCGCGACCGGGGCGTCGGCTGGGCGTGGTTCCGGTGCCCGTTCGGCCCGTTCGGGCCGCTCGAACCGCGGGCTGAGGCGCGGGCCCTCACCGCCGGCGCGGGCCGGCCGGTCTTCGCCGTCCTGTGCCTGCGCGGCCTGGACGAAACTTCCCGAGATCAGCAGTGTGGCGATGGCCAGTGCGGCCGTGCGTTGGGTCATGACAGGTCTCCTGCGACAACCTTCCAGAGCAACGCGCTTGCCAGCGCGGCCAGCCCAGGAATCCCGCTGTTTTTCTGAATATTCCGCGACTGATGACGGCCGGCCGGGCGGGGAGTGCGACATGTGGGGGACGCCTGCCCACCCATGGTGACAGTGCGCTCGACGACGGTCTCCACGGCACCCATCGCGGCGCGTCCGGCGGCGGGCTCTATACTGCCAAGGTGTTTCACGCCACCACTATCCTGGCCGTCCGCCACCAGGGCCGGACAGTCCTGGCCGGTGACGGTCAGGTCACGCTGGGTTCGACCGTCATGAAACACGGGGCGCGCAAGATTCGCCGCCTGCACAACGACACGATTCTGGCCGGATTCGCCGGTTCCGCCGCCGACTCCTTCTCCTTGTTCTCCCGCTTCGAAGCCAAGCTGGACCAGTACCGCGGCAATCTCGAACGGGCAGCCGTCGAGCTCGCCCGTGACTGGCGCACCGACCGGGCGCTGCGGCGGCTCGAAGCGATGCTGATCGTGGCGGACGCGAAGACCACGTTTCTGCTGTCCGGCACCGGTGACCTGATCGAGCCGGACGACGGCATCGTCGCGGTCGGGTCCGGCGGGCCCTACGCCACGGCCGCTGCCCGCGCCCTCACGCGGCACAGCGCGCTCGACGCCCGCGCCATCGCACAGGAAGCGATGGCGATCGCGGCCGACATCTGCATCTACACGAACACCCACCTGACGATCGAGGAGCTCTGAGCCGCGCTGCGGCGAAGTCGACGGCATGCCCATTCCCCTGCCTGAACGGACGACGAGTGCCCTCGGCAGTCTGACGCCACGCGAAGTGGTGGCCGAGCTCGACAAGCACGTAGTCGGGCAGGCGGCGGCCAAGCGCGCCGTCGCGATTGCGCTGCGCGACCGCACGCGGCGCCAGAAGCTGCCGGTCGAGGTCGCCCAGGAGATCACGCCGAAGAACATCCTGATGATCGGGCCGACCGGCGTTGGCAAGACCGAGATCGCGCGCCGGCTCGCCCGGCTGGCGCAGTCGCCCTTCATCAAGGTGGAGGCGTCGAAGTTCACCGAGGTCGGCTATGTCGGCCGCGATGTCGAATCCATGATCCGCGATCTCGTGGAGCTCGCCGTCACGATGGTGCGCGAGGAACTGACCACCGGCGTCGTCGACCGCGCGCGGACGGCCGCCGAGGACCGGCTCCTCGAACTGCTGTTGCCGGGGCAGCGCCCGCCCAGTGGCACGGACGACCTGCCCGACCCGATGGCACGCACGCGCGAGCGGCTGCGCGAGGATCTGCGGGCCGGGCGGCTGGACGAACGGAGCGTCGAGCTGGACGCGGCGCCCGCGGTCATGCCGGCGTTCGACGTCGTGGCGGGGTCGTCACCCGAAGAGATGAGCGCGAGCCTGAAGGACATGATGGGGTCGTTCTTCGGTGGCCGCGGCAAGCGCCGCAAGCTCCGCGTGCCGGATGCGTTGCGCGCGCTGACTGACGAAGAGCAGCAGAAGCTCGTCGACACGGAATCGGTCTCCCGCCTCGCGATCCAGCGCGTGGAGCAGAGCGGGATTGTGTTCGTGGACGAGATCGACAAGATCGCGAGCCGGGACGGCGGCGGGCACGGGCCCGACGTGAGCCGCGAGGGCGTGCAGCGCGACATCCTGCCGATTGTCGAGGGGACGACGGTCACGACCAAGCACGGCATGGTGAAGACGGACCACATCCTCTTCATCGCTGCCGGCGCCTTCCATGTCTCGAAGCCGTCGGATCTGATTCCCGAGCTGCAGGGCCGCTTTCCGATTCGCGTGGAGCTGGACGCGCTGACGCGCCAGGACTTTGTCCGGATCCTGACCGAGCCGAAGAACGCGCTCATCCGGCAGTATTCCGCCTTGATGCAGACCGAGGGCGTGCAGCTCGACTTCACCGACGGTGCTGTCGACCGCATCGCGGACTATGCCGTCCGCGTGAACGAGCGCACGGAGAACATCGGTGCGCGGCGTCTCCACACCGTGATGGAGCGCCTGCTCGACGAGGTCTCGTTCGAGGGATCGGACCTCGGCGTGCGCACGGTGGTGATCGACGAGGGCTACGTCGACCGCATGCTGGGCGAGGTGGTGAAGAACGAGGACCTCTCGCGCTACATCCTGTGATGCGGACGAGCGCGCGAGCGATCGTGACGGTGGCCCTCGGCGCGCTGTCTCTTGGGGCGGCGGCCTGCGGCAAGAAGGGCCCGCCGCTTCCGCCGTTTGTCCGCATTCCCGCGGCGGTCACCACGCTCGCCGTCGACCGCAGTGGCGACGACGTCTACGTGACGGCCACGCTGCCCGAGCGCAATATCGACGGGTCGCTGCCGGCCTCGACCACCCGCGTCGACATCTGGGCG
>JBIKWH010000334.1:0-3263 GCA_044356435.1 Vicinamibacterales bacterium | reverse complement strand
GATCTGGTTCGCGAACAGGTTCGGCCAGATCCGGTGCAGCTGGCCGAACACGATGCCGTTGCTCGGCAGCACCACCGGAGCCGGCAGGCCCACACCGGCCGCCCACTCCAGGAAGTCCGGCAACGACCAGTAGCGGAGATGTTCCCCCGGAAACAGCACCCACTGCACGGGGAAGCGGCCCAACGCCAGCCGCCAGCGGTGCGGAAAGTAGGCGATGTTCGGAAACGTCACCCAGAGGCACCGCCCGGTGTGCGACCAGACCTGCGCCAGCAGACCTTCGGCGTCGGCCACGTGCTCGATCACCTCGGTCAGGACGACGTGGTCGAACCGCTCCCCGGCCTCGACGGTTCCCGGTGCGCCGAGCGTACCCACGCGGGCGTCGAGTCCGGCCGCCCGGGCCAGCGCGACGCCCGTCTCGCTCACGTCGACGCCGCGCTCGCGGATCCGCCGTGTGGTCTTCAGAAACTGGAGGAGCGTCCCGTTGCCGCAGCCCACGTCGAGCACGCTCTCACCATCCCGGACACCCTCCGCGATGATGGCGAAGCGCGGATGCATGCCGCCTGCGCCGCGCTCGTGCCAGTAGGCGTCGTAGTCGATCGTCTGGCCGCGAAAGCCGACCGGACCGGTGGCCTGCCGGAAGGCCCTGGCGACTTCCTGCCCGCTGAAGTACGCCGACAGGAGCCAGCGCTTGAGCGGGCCCTCACGCATGACCGGCGGTCAGCGCCGCCCAGGACGGCGGCAGCCCCTTCCGGAGTTCGATGCCCTCGAACGGCTGGCCGGCTCGCGGTCCGACGCGCCGGACCCACGCGGCCATCCGCGCAAGACCTTCATCGAGGGCGGTCCCGGGAAACGGCCCGAGCACCTCGGCCACTGCCGAGTGATCGGCCCATGCCTCCCGGACCTCGTTGCGCGGCGCGAGATGCGCGACCGGATGGTCCGGCACGCCCATGGCCGTCGCCACCGCCCGCGCCAGCTCCAGCACCGTGTAGTCGCGATCGGCGCCGATGTTGAAGATGCATCCGTGGGCGGCGGGTGTCCAGGCGCTGGCCGCGATGGCGGGTGCGATGTCGCCGACGTAGCTGAAGGCGCGGCGCTGTGTGCCGTCACCGAAGACCGACATCGGCCGGCCCGTCATGATCTGGTTCATGAAGATCCCGACCACGTTCCGGTACGGATCGCCGATGTTCTGGTACTCGCCGTAGACGTTGTGGGGCCGGAAGATCACGGAGCGCAGACCGAACATGCGGTGCGCGGCGTCGAGGTCGTGCTCCACCGCGAGCTTGGCGATGCCGTACGGATCCTCCGGCCGGGGGACGCTGTCCTCGCGCATCGGCGGGTCGATCGCGCCGTAGACGGCGATCGAACTGGTGAAGACGAGGCACTCGACCTCGTGCCGGATGCACTCGTTGATGACGTTGACGCTGCCGACGACGTTGTTGGTGTAGTTGAACCGGCGGATGAAGTGCGAGAGGCCTTCGGCCGCGTACGCCGCGAGATGGTAGACGTGGCGAAACCGGTACTGGTCGAAGAGGCGCGCCAGCAGCGCATGGTCGACGATGCTGCCGCGGACAAAGGTCACATCAGCCGGCAGGTTGTCTTCCGCACCGCCGGACAGGTCGTCGAGCACGACAACGGTGGCACGCCCGGAGGCCTGTACCGCGCGGACGACATGCGCGCCGATGAAGCCCGCGCCGCCCGTTACCAGGACAGCGGGTTTCACGTCGTTGGCCATGGGGACGCCATGCTAGCACGCGCCCCGCGCCGCCCCGGCTGTGTGGTACGCTCCAGCCGCGTGACGGCCCTGCGAAAGTGGCGGAACTGGCAGACGCGCCAGACTTAGGATCTGGTACCTGAGAGGGTATGGGGGTTCGAGTCCCTCCTTTCGCACCACACCACACGCTCCCGGCGCGCGCGGTGACTGTGTTACGCTCGGACAACTGGGCGTTCCGCCCGTCCCCGGCCAGACCATCTGAACCGGCCCGGCGCCTCCCGCCGGCCCCGGCATCGCACGATTCATGACGCACACTCTCGTTGACGTATCGGATACCCGGAAGCAGTTGTCCGTCGAGATTCCCGCGGACGTGGTAGAAGCCAGCATCGCGCGCGTGACGCGCGGCTACGCGAAGAACGCGCGCATTCCCGGCTTCCGCCCGGGCAAGGTGCCGGCCAACGTCGCGCGCCGCCGTTTCAAGGCGGAGATTCTGCAGGACGTGGCCCGCGAGCTCGTGCCCCGCGCCGTCGACGCCGCCCTCCAGGAACGCGGTGTCGAGCCGGTGGATTCGCCCGACGTCGCGGACTTCGCCATCGATGAGGGCAAACCGCTCAGCTTCACCGCCACGTTCGAAACGGTCCCGGAATTCGAGATCGGGGACCTCGGCACCGTGCAGCTTCAGGAGCCCTCGTCCGAGATCGCCGCGGATGCCGTGGACAATGCCCTGCAGCAGCTCCGGGAGCGCGCAGCGCGGTTCGAGCCGGTCGAGGGCCGCCCTGCCGCTGACGGCGACACCCTCGTCGCGAACATCGAGCGGAAGGATGCCTCCGGCGAGGCGGACACGCACGACGACGTCACGCTCGCGATCGGCGGTTCCGGCAACCCGCCCGGGTTCGACGCCCACCTGATCGGGCTCTCCGCGGGCGACACGAAGACCTTCAGCCTCCACTTCGCGGAGGACTACCCCGTCCCCCAACTGGCCAACACGGACGTGACCTACACGGTAGCCGTGAAGGAACTGCGCCAGCGTGCGCTGCCGGCGCTGGACGACGAGTTCGCGAAGGACGTCGGTGACTTCGCGTCGCTCGAGGCGCTCCGGGCCCGCGTGCAGGCCGATCTGATTCAGGAAGCCGCCGCCAACGCGCAGCGCACGGTTCGCGGCGGCCTGCTCGCCGAACTGGCAAAGCGGATTCCGTTCGAGCTGCCGTCCTCGCTCGTCGAGCGGGAGATGGACCGCCGCGTCGAGGAATTCATGCGCCGGCTCATGGATCAGGGCCTCGACCCCCGCAAGGCCGGCATGGACTGGAACGAGTTCCGGAACGCCCAGCGTCAGCCGGCGCAGGAAGCGGTCGGCAGCGCCATCGCGCTCGACCAGCTTGCGCGACGGGAGCAGATCACGGTGGACGGGGACGCCGTCACGGCGGAAATCGGCCGGATGGCCGAGGCGCTCCAGCGGACTCCTGAAGCGGTCCGCGCCCAGCTCGAGAAAGAAGGGGGACTGCCCCGCCTGGTCACCGGCATGCGCCGTGAACGGGCACTGGAACACGCCCTG
>JBIKWH010000029.1:0-11497 GCA_044356435.1 Vicinamibacterales bacterium | reverse complement strand
CGCCATGAAGGCGGACGCCACGGCCTACGGTGTGTTCTTCCGGGGGATGCTGAAACGGGGCATCTACCCGCCACCCTCGCAGTTCGAGGCGTGGTTCCTCTCGGCCGCCCACACGGATACGGATGTGGCGAAGACGATCGACGCCGCGTTCGCGGCCATGAAGGACGTCGCCCGCGCGCGTGGCTGACCTGCAGGCCATCGTCGACTTCGCGCTCGAACTCGACAAGCTCAAGGGCGTCACGCGGAAGACCCGGCCGCTCGGCCTGGCCCGCTACGAGAATTCCGCCGAGCACAGTTGGCAGATCGCGATGCTGGCGATGTCGCTCGCGCATCTCGCCGCCTCCCCCGTCCGCATCGACCGCGTCGTGCAGATGCTGCTCGTGCACGACGTCGGCGAGATCGACGCCGGCGACACGATCGTCTACGCGACGGAAGGCGTGGCCGAGCGGAAAGCCGTGGAACGCGCGGGTGCCATGCGCGTGATTGGCCTGTTGCCGGAGGCGCAGCGCGCGCCGTTCGTCGAGTTGTGGGAAGAGTTCGAGGCCGAGGTCACGGCCGAGTCGCGCTTCGCGAACGCCGTGGATCGCGCCATGCCGGTGCTGCTGAACCTCGCCAACAACGGACAGAGCTGGCGGGAGAACGGCATCCGCCACGAGCAGGTGGTGAAGCGTGTGGGCCCGCAGGTCCACGCGGGATGCCCGGCACTCTGGGCGTATCTGGAAGCCCGGCTCGCGGACGCCAACGACCGCGGCTGGTTCGGCGCGGCCTAGGCCGCGTCACTCTCCGGCGCTAGTTGCGCCAGGGCATCAGGCGCTCGATGAAGCTGATGCGGGTCAGGTCGTTGTAGATCACCGTCACCATCAGCAGCATCAGCAGCGCGAAGCCCACCATCAGCATCCGCTCCTTCACCTGCGCGCTGAAGTCGCGCCGGGCGACGCCCTCGAGCAGCAGGATGAGGATGTGGCCGCCGTCCAGCACCGGGATCGGCATCAGGTTCAGCACGCCGAGATTCAGGCTGATCATCGACATCAGCGAGAGCAGCGCGACCCAGCCGAGCTGCGCCGACTCGCCCGAGAGCTGGGCGATGGCCACCGGGCCCATGAGCTGCTTGGGCGACGCCTGCCCCGAGAGGAGCTGCCCCATGGTCTTGAAGATGAGACCGGCGCCCTCGACCGTGCGCGACGCGCTCATCGAAATCGCCTCCAGCGGACCCGGCTGGAAGGAG
This sequence comes from Vicinamibacterales bacterium, assembly GCA_044356435.1. GTDB lineage: Bacteria > Acidobacteriota > Vicinamibacteria > Vicinamibacterales > UBA2999 > CANKJK01. The sequence continues at coordinate 10,272 of JBIKWH010000029.1, read as the reverse complement.
CGCGTCGGCTCGGACGTGGTGATGCCGATCATGCCGCGGTTGTCGCGCAACACGGGCGTGACGGAGAGCTGCTGCTCCTGGCCGTTCCGGGTGATGGTGACCGTGATGGTCTTGCCGGCGTTCTTCGACGTGGCCTTGACGAGGTCGCTCGAGAGGATCACGCGCTCGCCGTCGACGGCCACCACGGCGTCGCCCGGCTTGAGGCCGGCCTTGTCGGCCGGGTCGCCCGGCAGCACGGACCGGATCACCGGGTTGATATCCGGCAGCACGCCGATCGAGCCGATCTGGAACTTCGTCTCCGACGTCGTCTTGAGGGTGACGGTCAACGGCGCGCCCGCGCGCTGGAGCGTCACCGCGATGTCCTTGCCCGGGCGGATGCCGACCGCCATGTTCAGCGCGTTCCACGTCGGCACGTCGTCGCCGGCGACGGTCAGGATGCGGTCGCCACGCTGAAGCCCGGCCTTCGCCGCGGGCGAGTCCGCCATGACACCGCCGAGCACGGGCGGCTCCTCTTCGAACGCCGGCACCTCGGTGCCCTGGAGCAGTACGACCGCCGTCACGACGAAGGCGAGCAGGATGTTCATCACCGGGCCGGCGATGAGCACCTGGAAGCGCTCCCACTTGGTGCGCGACAGGAACTCGTCGGGCTGGCCCGCGCGCGGATCCTCGATGTTCTCGCCGGCCATCTTCACGTAGCCGCCGAGCGGAATGATGCTGATGCAGTACTCGGTGTCGCCGCGCTTGACGCTGAAGATCTTCGGGCCGAAGCCCAGCGAGAAGGTCAGCACGCGGACGCCGAGCCGGCGGGCGGCCAGGAAGTGCCCCAGCTCGTGCACGAAGATCAGGACGCCGAGAACGAACAGGAACGACAGCAGCGTGGTCACGTGAACCTCAGGCCTTCATTGTAAGGGCCGGGATAAGGCCGGCCGCGTGCTGGCGCGCCCAGCGGTCCACGGCCCGGACGGCGGGCAGGGTATCCACGGGCGCCGGCGTGTGCGCGTCCATCGTGGCCGCAATCACGGCCGCGATGTCGGGAAAGCCGAGTCCGCCCTCGAGGAACGCCTCGACGGCCACCTCATTCGCGGCGTTGAGAACGCACGGCAGGCTCCCGCCAGCCCGGAGCGCGCGGTAGGCCAGCCCGAGGCACGGGAACCGCTCCACGTCGGGCTCCTCGAACTCCAGGCGGCCGGCCTGCGCCAGGTTCAGCGGCGGTACCGGGGCGGCCCAGCGCTCGGGATACGAGCAGGCGTACTGAATGGGCAGCCGCATGTCGGTGACGCCGAGCTGCGCGAGGATGGACCCGTCGACGAACTCGACCATCGAGTGGACAACCGACTGCGGGTGCACGATGACGTCGATGCGGTCGGCCTCGAGGCCAAACAGCCACCGCGCCTCGATCACTTCCAGCCCTTTGTTCATCAGCGTGGCCGAGTCGATCGTGATCTTGCGGCCCATCTGCCACGTCGGGTGGCGCAGCGCGGCCTCGGCCGTCACGCCGGCCATCTGCTCGACGGTGTGGCGCCGGAACGGCCCGCCGGACGCAGTGAGAATCAGTCGACGGACATCCGCGAGGTTGCGGCCGTCCAGGCACTGGTGAATCGCGTTGTGTTCGCTGTCGACGGGCAGGATCGCCGCCCCGTGGGCCGCGGCGGTGCGCGTGACCAGCTCACCCGCCATCACGAGCACTTCCTTGTTGGCGACGGCCGCCGTCTTGCCGTGCTCCACGGCAGCCAGCACCGCCTCGAGCCCGGCACTGCCGGACGAGGCGCAGATCACGATGTCGACGTCCGGATGCGTGGCCACGGCCACGAGCCCCTCGGTGCCGCTCAGAAGACTCGCCGGCAGCGGCGCACCGCTCGCGCGCAGCCGGTCGACGCCCGCTGAGGTCGCCAGGGCCGCAACGGCCGGACGATACCGGCGGACCTGTTCGGCAAACGCCTCGACGTTCCCGCCTGCCGCGAGACCGACCACCTGCAGCCGGTCCGGATGCGCGTCCACGACGCTGAGCGCGCTCGTGCCGATGGAACCGGTGGACCCGAGGATCGCGATCCGCTTCGCAGCGTTGCCTAGAGCGGCCGCGCTCATAGCGACGACCCGAGCAGCAGGTAGAACGCCGGCGTGGCGAAGAGGAGCGCGTCGATGCGGTCCAGCACGCCGCCGTGGCCGGGGATGAGCGACGAGCTGTCCTTCACATTCGCGAGGCGCTTGAGCCGCGACTCGAACAGGTCGCCGCAGATGCCCAGCACGTCGACGGCCAGCCCGGCCACCGCGAGCCGCGGGAGATCCACGAGCGGCAGCAGCCAGTGCCCGCCGGCCACCATGGCGGCCGTACCGAAGATCACGCCACCGACCGCGCCCTCGATCGTCTTCTTCGGGCTCACGGTGGGAGCCAGCGGATGCCGGCCGAACATCCGCCCCGTGTAGTACTGCGACGAGTCGCTGACGACGACCGTGCCGAGCAGGAGCAGGACCGCTGCGGGACCGCCGACATCGTGCACCCGCGCGAGGAGCCCGAGCGGCACGCCGATCCAGATCGCGCCGCCGACCACGGCGCCAGCCGCCGCGAGACCGTTGCCGCGCCCCAGCACCTCGATGAGCATGACCGCCAGGCCCGCCAGCACCACCGCGTCGTAGCGCGCGGAGATGTCGCCCATGACGAAGCTGGCCGCCGCGGTGAACGCCATCGCCAGCCACAGGGCCGGGTTCAGGTTCGACGCCCGCAGGATCGTCACCAGCTCCCGCGCGCCGACGGCGGCCACCAGCGCCGCCACGACGCGCAGCGCCGGCGCCGGCAGAAACCAGATGGCGGCGAGGGCCACGGCGGCCATCGCCACACCGGAGATGAGACGGGTCACGTGCTAGGAGACTCCTGCGGCCGCGGGCGTCACGCCGCCATAGCGGCGCTCGCGTTTCTGAAACGCGAGGATGGCTTCAAGCAGATGGCGGCGGCGGAAGTCGGGCCAGTAGGTGTCCGTGACGTAGATCTCCGCGTAGGCGATCTGCCAGAGCAGGAAGTTGCTGATGCGCATCTCGCCGCTGGTCCGGATCAGCAGGTCCGGGTCGGGCTGTCCGGCCGTGTAGAGCAGGCTGGCGAAGCGCTCTTCGTTCAGGTCCTCCGGCGCCATGCCCTGCGCGATGGCCCGCCGGGCCGCGTCCACGATCTCCGTGCGACCGCCGTAGTTGAGCGCGAGGTTGAAGATCATCCCGCGGTTGTTCGCGGTGCGGTCGATCGCCGTCGTCAGTTCCTCCTGCACGTCGGCGGGCAGGCCGTCGGGACGGCCGATCACGCGGAAGCGGATGTCGTTCTTCAGGAGCGCCTTCAGCTCGCTACGGAGGTACCGCTTGAGCAGCACCATCAGCGCGCCGATCTCGGCGGCGGGCCGCTTCCAGTTCTCGACGGAAAAGGCGTAGAGCGTCAGCACCTGGAGTCCCAGCGCCGTCGCCGACTCGAGCGTTTCGCGCACCGCCTCGACACCGTTCCGATGCCCCTCGACGCGCGGCAGGCGGCGCGCGGCGGCCCAGCGGCCGTTGCCGTCCATGATGATCGCGACGTGGGCGGGAAGCTGGTCGGGATTGACCTGACGCGCGAGGGCCTCGTCCGGGTGACCGGGCGGGATCTCGGCGAGCAGGGCGTCGAGCGGCATGCGCTCAGATCATAAGCGGGTCAGTAGTCGACACGGACCAGCAAAAGACCGCTGGCCGGCGCCGTCGGACCCGCCTCGTCACGCGGCCGGCCGGCCAGCAGATCCGGAATCGACTCCCAATTCCGCTGACCGCGGCCAACCTCGACCAGCGTGCCGGCAATCGCCCGCACCATGTGGCGCAGGAATCCGGTGCCGGTCACCTCGTAGACGAGCAGATCCTGCAATTCGGCGCCGCCAGAGGCCGCGCGTTCCGGGATCAGGCGCGACGTGGTGATGGTCCTGACCGTGCTGACAATGCGTGTGCCGGCGCTCTGGAACGCCGCGAAGTCGTGTTCGCCGGCAAGCAGGCCCGCAGCCCGTTGCATGGCCGTCACGTCGAGCGGGTCCGGCACCTGCCAGACAAACGGCGTGACGAACGGATGGACCACCGGCGTGTTCGCAATCTGGTAGCGGTAGGTCTTGGCCTTCGCGCTGAACCGGGCGTGAAAGCCCTCGGGCGCATCCTCCACCGCGAGCACGCGCAGACTCCTGGGCAGATTGACGTTCAAGGCGCGGCGGATAGCGGCCGGGTCGTGCGCGAAGCCGACGACGGCGCTCGCGACCTGCCCGAGAGCATGGACGCCGGCATCCGTACGGCCGGCCCCGTGCAGGGTCACGGGCGCACCCTCCAGCTTCGCCAGCTCGTCCTCGAGCAGGCCCTGGATGGAGACGCCGCGGCCCTCCGCCTGCCGCTGAAAACCCACGAACGGCGTGCCGTCGTAGGCGAGCGTCAGGCGCAGCGTGCGCATGCGTGGCGAGGGGGCGCCCGCTAGGCGGACGCGGGTGTGCGTGAACCGGGCTTGATGGCCGGCGACCCGCTCTTGCACAGCGGACAGGCATCGGCCGGGTAGGTCGGCAGCGCCATCGTCGCCAGCGCGTGAAACGGCACCGGCAGCCCGGGGTTGCCCCCGCTGCGGTCGATGATGGCCGCGGCCGCGACGATCTCCGCGCCGCGACCACGGGCCACGTCGATGGTCTCGCGCGTCGAGCCGCCGGTCGTCACCACGTCTTCCACGACCAGCACCCGCTCGCCCGGCGCCAGCGTGAAGCCCCGGCGCAGCACGAGCCGGCCGTCCTGCCGCTCGGCGAAGATGGCGCGGACGCCCAGGGCCCGGCCGACTTCCTGGCCGATGACGATGCCGCCCAGGGCGGGCGAGAGCACCGTCTGGATGCCCAGCGCCTTGACCTGCGCGGCGATCGCCGCGCCACAGGCCTCGGCATGTGCCGGGTGCTGGAGCACCAGCGCGCATTGCAGATAGCCCGGGCTGTGCAGGCCGGAAGAGAGGAGAAAATGGCCTTCGAGCAGTGCGCCCGTACGACGGAAGATATCAATGACGTCCATGCGGATCGCCAGTATAGCCGCGCCGACTGAAACCAAACCTTCCGCCCGCACGTCTACCCCTCAGGCGCCTGACACGAGGAGTTAACCGGCTCATGACCATGTTCTGTCACCGATTTGCCATCGCTGCCCTGCTTGCCACGATGGCCAGCGCAACCCTCCCCGACGCGGCAACCGCCCAGACGGCGCCCGGTCAAGCGGCGGGGGCGCAGGCCACGGTGCCCGCGCGCGAGGCGAGGAAGCTCTCCGTGGACGACGCCGTGCGGCAGGCGCTCGAGCACAACCTCGGCATTCAGCTCGCGCGGGTCAACCCGCAACTGCAGGACCTGGTGATCGCGCAGACGCTGACCGCGTGGAGCCCGTCTCTGACCGCCACCGGGTCGACAGCCGGCACCGACACACCGAACGCCAGCTTCCTTGCCGGCGCCGCGGGCGACGAGATCAACGACCACCGGTATACGGGCACTGTGGGGATTCGCCAGGCCACGAAGTGGCATGGCGCGAGCTTCGCCCTCGGCTGGGACAACACGCGCGCCACCACCAACAACCTCTTCACCAACTTCAACCCGCAGGTGAACTCGTCGGTCAGCTTCTCGGTGGTGCAGCCGCTGCTCCGCAACTTCAAGATCGACAACGTGAAGCAGCAGCTCGAAGTCGGGAAGAAGAACCGCCAGAACTCCGACCTGGATGTGCAGGCGTCGATCGCCACGACGTCCCGGGCCGTGCGCAACGCATACTGGGATCTCGCCTTCGCGATTGAGTCCCTCGCCGTCACCCGCCAGTCGCTCGATCTGGCGCGCGAGTCCCTCCGGAACAACAAGGCGCGCGTCGAGATCGGCACCATGGCGCCCATCGACATCGTCGAGGCCGAGGCCGAAGTGGCCCAGCGCGACGAGGCCGTCATCGTGGCGGAAGCCGCCATCGACCGCGCGGAGGACACCCTGCGGGCCTTGATCTTCGACCCGTCGGCCGCCGACTTCTGGACCGTGAAGATCGAGCCCACGGACCGGCCCCCCTTCTCGCCCCTTTCGGTGAACGTGGATGTCGCCGTGGCGAAAGCGCTGGAGTCGCGCACGGACCTGAAGCAGGCGCAGACCTCGATCGAGGCGACCGATGTCAGTCTTCGGTTCCTGACCGACCAGACGCTTCCGGAGGTCAACGCCCAGCTCGACTACGGGCTGAACGGCCTCGGCGGCACGCAGGCCATCCGCGGCGCCGGCTTCCCGGGTCCGATCACGGGATTCTCCCAGCGCAGCTTTGGCGCCGCCCTCGGCGACATCTTCCAGAACCAGTACCCGCGCTGGACGTTCTCGGTGAACGTGAACTACCCGCTCGGTCAGACGTCGCAGCAGGCCAACCTCGCGCGGACGAAGCTGCAGCAGTCACAGGCGAAGCTGCAGTTGCGCAACCAGCAATTGCAGGTGGCCACGCAGGTGCGCGACGCCGCGCGGACGCTGTCGACGAACCAGAAGCGCGTGGGCAGCACCCGAGCGTCCCGCAGCCTCGCCGAGCGGCGGCTGGACGCCGAGCAGAAGAAGTTCGCGGCGGGACAGTCCACGAGCTTCTTCGTGTTCCAGGCGCAGCGCGACCTCGCGCAGGCGCAGTCCAACGAGCTCAGGGCCATCCTCGACTACAACAAGAGCGCCGTGGACTTCGAGACCATCCAGCAGGCGCCGCTCACGGGCGGGGCCGGTCTCACCGGTGCGGGCGCCGCGACCGGCGCCGCCACGCCGCCCACCACCGCCGCCGTGTCCGGCAGCAACCAGCAGCGCGGCTTCTAGCGTCGCCCGGAGCCCCGGGACCGCCAGACGTCGGACCGGGTCAGCCGAGCCAGTGGGGCCGGCTGGACTAAGATCGCCGCGTGCCGAAGCTGTCGGTCACCATCATCACCAAGGACGAAGGCAAGCACATCGGCCCGGCCATCGACTCCGCGCGTTGGGCGGATGAGGTGATCGTCGTGGATTGCGGCAGCGCGGACGACACCGTCGCCATCGCGAAGGCACACGGCGCGCGCGTCGAGCACCGCAACTGGACGGGCTGGATCGACCAGAAGACGTTCGCGCACGACCTCGCCGCCAACGACTGGATCTTCTCGCTGGACGCCGACGAGCGGATCACGCCCGAGCTCGCCACCGAGATTCAGGCGCTGCTCACCTCGGAACCGACGCGGCGCGGCTACCGGATGCCGCGCGTGGGCTTCATCCTCGGCCGGTGGGTGCGTACCACGGACCACTATCCCGACTATCAACTGCGGCTTTACGACCGTCGCGAGGGCCGATGGGAAGGTGAGTATGTCCACGAGTCCGTGAAGCTGAAAAGCCCGATGGGCTATCTGACGAACGAGCTCCAGCACTTTTCGTACGAGGACCTGGCCGATCAGGTCTCGAGACTCAATCACTACTCCACGCTCGCCGCGCAGAAGATGTATGCCCAGGGCCGGCGCACGTCGCTCCTGGAGATCGCCTTTCATCCGCCGGCCGCGTTCATCCGCAACTACTTCCTCCGACGCGGCTTCATGGACGGCGCCGCCGGCTACCTGCTCTCGGCGGTCTCGGCCTACGGCGTGTTCATCAAGTTCGCCAAGCTCTGGGAGATCGCCCGCCCCGTGGGCGACGCGATTCCGCACGACACCGGCTCCAGCCGGTCCTGATTTCCGGCCTTGCGCCGGGGGCCCCGGCCGATCCACGCTCCCCCACCGGCGCGATGCACTCGCTCCATATCGACACGTCTCCGGCGTGGCAGGGCGGCCAGCGGCAGGTCTTCGACCTCGTCGTCGGCCTGCGCGAACGTGGCGATCGCGCCACGCTCGTCGCCCACCCCGCCGGCCCGCTCTTCCGGCGCATGACGGAAGGCACGGACGTGGTGGGCCTGGCGCCGAAGGGCGACGTCGACATCGCCGCGGCCTGGCGGCTCTCCCGTGTGCTCAAGGCCAGCCGGCCGGATGTCGTCCACGCGCACGATTCGCATGGCGTGGCCATGGCCGCGACCGCCATCGCGATCATCTCGGGTCCCACGCATCTTCCGCTCGTCGTCACGCGACGCTCCGAGTTCCGCCCCGAGCGGACCACCTTCTCGAAGTGGAAATACAGCCAGGTCGATGCGTTCGTCGCCACCAACGGCAGCGTCCGTCAGCGGCTGCTCGCCGAGGGCGTGCCCGCGTCACGCGTGGCGTTGATCCCGCCGGGCGTGGACGTCGACCGCATCGAGCGCGTGGAACCCGCCAACCTGCACGCCGAGCTCTTCCTGCCGACGAATGCGCCGATCGTCGGCAACGTCGGCATCCTCGACCAGCAGAAGGGTCACCACCACCTGATCGCCGCAGCCGGGCTGGTGCTCCACGACGTACCGGACGCGCGCTTCATCATCATGGGCGAAGGACCGCAGCGGGCCGCGCTCACGCGTGATGTGCACAGTCGTCACCTGGACCGCCACGTGTTCCTGCCGGGCTTTCACGCGGACAGCGCGCGCCACCTGAAGGGCTTCGATGTGTACGCATCCGCCGCGCTGCACGTGACCGGCTCGCTCGCGCTCATCGAGGCGATGGCCGCCAGCCGGCCGATCGTGGCCACGGCCGTCGGCCACGTGCCGGACCTGATCGAGGACGGCGTGACGGGTCTGCTGGTGCCGCCGAAGGACGAGCGCGCGCTCGCCTCCGCGATCACGCTTCTGCTCAAGGATGGTGGCTTGCGCGCGGCACTGGGGGAACGCGCGCGGGCCGGCGCGCAGGAGCGGTTTTCACTGCGGCATATGGTCGAGACAACGGCCGAGCTCTACCAGCGGCTGGCAACCGGCGCATCCACGGCGAGTACTGCGGTGTAGCAGTACGATGGGTTCGAGACTTGGAGGACGCCGTGACCAGAGGGTTGGGATTCGAGGTATCGCTGCCGCTAGATTTTGCTGAGGCGCGGACCACCGTGACGGCGGCGCTCAAGGCCGAAGGCTTCGGCGTGCTGACCGAGATCGACATGCAGGCCGCGTTCAAGGAAAAGCTCGGCAAGGACTTCCGCCGCTACACGATCCTGGGCGCCTGCAATCCGCCGCTCGCCTACGCCGCCGTGTCGGCGGATCCGAGTGTGGGCCTGCTCCTTCCGTGCAACGTGACCGTCGAGGAGAGCGGCGCTGGACAGTCGATCGTCCGACTCACGGACCCGCTCGCGATGCTGGGCTCCGTCGCCGATGGTCTGTCCACGGAGATCCGCGACGTCGCAACCGACGCCCATGCCCGGATGTCGCGCGTAGCGAGCGCGCTGGCCACACGCGCGTAGAGACGAGCGTTAGCGCTGGGTCGGGCGGCATTGCCCTTTGAGCGGGCAGGCGGCGTCACCCTTCTTCGTCCCGAAGCCGCAGGCGCCGTTCATGCCGATGTGGCACAGGGAGAAGTCGTAGCGGATGGGATCGGACGGGTCGATGCTCCTCAACGCAGCCGTCACGTCCTCGGCCATCTTCCAGCCCGGGGTGACACGACGCGTGAGCCGCAGGCAGCGGCCGAGGCGGATGATGTGCGTGTCGAGCGGCACGACGAGCCGCGCGGGCGACACGCGCGTCCACACGCCGAGATCGATCGCGTCCTTCCGCACCATCCAGCGCAAGAAGAGATTCAGCCGCTTACAGGCGCTGCCGCCTGACGGCTTCGGGAAGAACGCGGTGACGCCGGGTCGCTTCGGCACGCGGCCGTAGGCGGGCCGCAGGTCCGTGTCGAGCGCGCGGGCCGAGAAGTCGCTCAGCGCCGCCGAGATGTCGGCGGACTGGCCGTCGTCGCCGGCCAGGAAGAATCCCTCGATCGAGCCGTAGTCCCGCAGCATCCGCTGGAGGATGAGCATCAGGGCGGTCAGGTCGTCGCCACGCACCCAGCGGTGCACGAGCGGCTTCAGGCGCGGACGCTCACGGGCGACGTCGAAGCTGCGAACGTACGTGGCCGGAGCCGGTCCCATGATCGCCAGCAGCGCTTCGATGGACTGGAGCACGCTCGCCACGCGGCCAAACGCCAGGCCGGCCGCACAGAACGCCACGACCTCGCGGTCATCGTTCCGGGTAAAGCGCCGGACGATGTGAACGGGGTCGCTGGCGGACTCGACGTGGTCGAAGCCGCGGTACAGCGCGTCGAGGGGCGGTCCCAGCGCGGCCGGATCCGGGCCGGCGGTACGTCTGGTTCGACGCACCGCGGTCACCGCTAGACCTTCAGTCCGGCGTCGGGGTTGTTGAAGAGCGTGCGGCCGCCGACGATCGTCGCCGCCACACCGCCGCGCAGCT
>JBIKWH010000333.1:0-3268 GCA_044356435.1 Vicinamibacterales bacterium | reverse complement strand
ACCCCGCGGTGGAGCCGGCGGGTTCGGTAAGGTGGCCACGGGTAAGTCCGTCGAGGACACGCGGTGGCAGATCCGCGTGCCGGTGAAGGCGGGCCTGCACGACATCGGCGTGGCGTTCCTCAAGCTGCCGTCCTACGAGACGTCGGACTTCCCGCGCCTGCGCTTCATCAAGCCGTCCTACGAAGGGAACATGGTGCCGGAGGGGCTGGGCATCTATCAGCCGCATCTGGCGAGCGTCACCATTGCCGGGCCGTTTGGTGTCTCCGGCGGCCCTGGCGATACGCCGGCCCGCCGTCGCATCTTCAGGTGTCACCCGGCGTCGAAGGCCGAGGAAGCCGCATGCGCGCGGACGCTGCTGTCGTCGCTGGCACGGCAGGCGTACCGGCGCCCGGTCACGACCGCGGACGTCGACAAGCTCCTGACGTTCTACACGGACGAGCGGGCCGCCGGGAACGGCTTTGAGTCCGGCGTGGAGATGGCGGTGCGGGCGCTGCTCGTTCAGCCGGACTTTCTGTTCCGGATTGAGCTCGACCCGGTCGGGGTTCGCACGCCCTCCTACAAGCTCAACGACCTCGATCTGGCGTCGCGCCTGTCGTTCTTTCTCTGGAGCAGCGTGCCGGATGAGCCGCTGATTCAGCTCGCGTCAGCCGGGCGCCTGTCGCAGCCTGCGACGCTCGAGAAGCAGGTGCGCCGCATGCTGGCCGACCCACGGTCGCGCGCGCTCTCGCGGAGCTTCCTGCCGCAGTGGCTGCAACTTCGGTCGCTGGCGGTGGCATCGCCGGACGATCCGGACTTCGATGAAGGCCTGCGCGCGGCGATGGGCACGGAGACCGAGCTCTTCTTCGACAGCATCGTGCGCGACGACCGCCCGGTGATGGAGCTGCTCACGGCCCGCTACACCTTCCTGAACGAGCGGCTGGCCTGGCATTACGGGATCACGAACGTGAAGGGTGCGCACTTCCGGCGGGTGGCGCTGCCGGCGGACAGCCCGCGACACGGACTGCTGGGGCAGGCCAGCGTGCTGACGACGTCCCACGCCATCCGCACTTCGCCGGTGAAGCGTGGCAAGTGGATCATGGAAAGCGTGCTCGGCGTGTCGCCGCCACCGCCACCCGCGAACGTGCCGCCGCTTGAGGAGAAGACCGGCGACGCCGGGCCGAAGTCGATGCGGGAGCGCATGGCGGCTCACCGTGCGAACCCGGTGTGCGCGGGGTGCCACGCGGTCATCGACCCGCTCGGCTTCGCGCTTGAGAACTTCGATCAGGCCGGGCGGTACCGCACGGTCGATCCGTCGATGAAGACCGTCGATGTCTCGGGCACCTTTCCCGACGGCACGGGTTTCAAGACGCTCGGTGATTTCAAGACGCGCATCACCGGCAACGCCGACGCGTTCGCGCGTTCCCTGACGGAGCGGCTGCTGACCTACGCGGTCGGCCGGGGACTCGGGCCGTCGGATGCGCCGACGATCCGCGCCATCGCGCGCCAGGCCGCGGCGTCGGATTACCGGTTCTCGAATCTCATTGTCGGCATCACGACGAGCGCGCCCTTCCGGACGCGCCGTGCGCAGGATGCCGGTACGACGACGGTTGCGGCCCGATAGCGGGCTCAGCAGGAGGCAGTGATGGTCATCACGAAACAGACGCTGGGGCGGCGGACGGTGTTGCGCGGGGCCGGAGCGGCGATCGCGCTGCCGTTCCTCGACGCGATGGTGCCGGCGCTCACGGCGACATCGCGCACTGCGGCGACGGGCGTCACCCGTCTTGCGTTCTGGCAGACCGCCAACGGCGTCTACGGGCCTGACTTCAAGCCGAGGGGGGAGGGCACGCGCCTCAGCGCGCTGAACTTCTCGCCGATCATCCTGCCGGTCAAGCCGCTCGCCGACAAAGGCAAGGTCGTCATCGCCACGGGCCTCAGCAATCTCGCCGCGGAGAGCAAGCAGGTGGGCAGCGGCGTCCACGCGCGCGCGGCAGCGTGCTTCCTCTCGGGCTCGGCGGCCCGCCGGACCGAGGGCGCGGACATCGAGCTCTCGAAGACGGCCGACCAGTTCGCCGCGGATGTGCTCGGCCGGGAGACGCAGCTCACGTCGATGGAGCTGGCGCTCGAGTCGAGCTTCGTGGGCAATTGCGACCAGGGCTACAGCTGCGCGTACGTGAACACGTTCTCGTGGCGCGCGCCCGCGATGCCGCTCCCCATGGAGAACAACCCGCGCGTCGTGTTCGAGCGGATGTTCGGGGATGGCGGCAGCGTCGAGGCACGGCTCGGTCAGATGAAGCGCGACCGCAGCATCCTCGACCGCGTGACCGCCGACCTGGCCGGGCTGCAGAAGCGGCTGGGCCCCGGCGACCGCGTCACCGTCGAGGGATACCTTGATGCGGTGCGTGATGTGGAGCAGCGGATTCAGAAGGCGGCGCGGCAGTCGGCAACCACGCCCCTGCCGGAGAACGCCCAGCCGATGGGCATCCCGGAGTCGTTTCCAGATCACTGCGACCTGATGATCGACCTGATGTTCCTCGCGTATCAGGCGGACGTGACGCGCGTCATCACGTTCCAGACCTCGCGTGAGCAGGGCGGGCGCCAGTTTCCGCATGTCGGGGTCCCCGAGGCGCACCACGAGACGTCGCATCACCAGGGCGACCCCTACAAGATCAAGCAGAACACCAAGATCAACGCGTACTTCATGCAGCTGTTCGCGAACCTGGCCACGCGGATGGATGCCACGCCGGACGGCGACGGCACGCTGCTCGACCACTCGCTGCTGCTCTGGGGCGCCGGCATGGGCTCGGGCGACATCCACAGCCCGCACGACATGCCGATCGTCGTGGCCGGCGGCGGTGGTGGGCTCAAGGGTGGCCGGCTGCTGAACTATCAGCTCGACACCCCCTTCATGAACTTCACGCTGAGCCTGCTGGACCGCGCGGGCGTCAGCCTTGACCGGCTGGGCGACAGCACCGGCCGCGTGAGCGACCTCTGATGCGCACCCTCACTATCTGCTCCGTCCTCGTGCTGGCCACGGCCGGCGTGGCCTCGGCGGCCGGTCGTGGTCTGCCCCTGGTCGACGCGATCAAGGCCGGCGACGCCACTGCGGCGAAGGCGCTTATCGCGAAGGGCCAGGCGAAGGCAGCCGAGCCCGACGGCACCACGCCCCTGCACCATGCCGCGCACCTGGACCAGCCGGCCGTCATCGATGCGCTGCTCGCGGCCGGCGCGGATGCCCGGGCAGTGAACCGGTACGGCGTGACGCCGCTCTCGCTCGCGGCGGAGAACGGCA
>JBIKWH010000332.1:0-3271 GCA_044356435.1 Vicinamibacterales bacterium | reverse complement strand
CGGCACAGGACGAGGCGAGCGTCGTGGAACCGCTGGAACGCATTCGGGCCGTGGCAGAACGGGTCGCACGCGACTACGGGCTGGAGATCTGGGACATCCAGAGCCGGCGCGAGGCGGGCGGCCAGGTGGTCCGGGTGCTGATCGACCGGCCGGGACCCGCGGCAACGCCTGAAGAAAGCGTCGGTATTGAGGACTGCCAGCGGGTCAGCCAGGAGATGAGCACCATCCTGGATGTGGAGGACCCGCTGCCCTCCGCCTACACGCTCGAAGTCTCGTCGCCCGGCCTGGACCGGCCCCTCCGGGGGCTCGAGGACTACCGGCGGTTCGAGGGACGGCGGGCGAAAGTGGTGATGGCAGAGCCGGTTGATAACCAGACGGCCTTCGACGGCCGGCTGCGGGGTGTGGACGGTGAGGTGGTGCTGCTCGAAGGCGCGAAGGGCCGGGTGCATCGGCTCCCCTTCGGACAGATGACCCGGGGACGGCTAGAAGTCGAGTTTTGAGGCAGAGGATGAGCAACCCGCTCCAGCAGACGATTGAAGCCCTGGCGAAAGAAAAGGGCATCGAGGCCGACACGATCATCACGGCGATCGAAGATGCCGTCCTGACCGCGTCCCGGAAGTACTACAAGACGAACGAGAACCTGCGTACCCGCTTCAACACGGAGACGGGCCAGGTCGATCTATTCGCCGTCAAGCACATCGTGACGGACGTCACCGACGCGGCCACCGAGATTTCCCTGACCGAAGCGCAGGAACTCTACGGCGAGGACGCCGAAGTCGACATGGAGATCGAGTTCCCGAAGCGCACCGACGTGCTCGGGCGCATCGCCGCACAGACGGCGAAGCAGGTGATCTTCCAGAAGGTCCGCGAGGCCGAGCGCGAGAACATCTTCGCCGAGTTCAACCAGCGCGTCGGCGAGGTGGTCACCGGCATGGTGAAGCGCTTCGAGGCCGGCGACCTGATTGTGGAGATCGGCCGCATCGAGGCCGTCCTCTCGCGCCGGGAACAGTCGCGCGCGGAAAGCTACTCGCCGGGTGAGCGCGTCCGCGCGGTCATCAAGAGCGTGAACCACAGCGCCAAGGGCCCGCAGATCGTGCTCTCGCGCACGGACGCGGCGCTGCTCATCAAGCTCTTCGAGCAGGAAGTCCCGGAAATCTACGACGGCACGGTGATGGTGCGCGGCGCGGTCCGCGAAGCCGGCGATCGCGCCAAGGTGGCGGTGTACTCCCGCGAGCGCGATGTGGACCCGGTCGGCGCCTGCGTCGGCATGAAGGGCACCCGCGTCCAGGCCATCATCCGCGAGCTGCGCGGCGAGAAGATCGACATCGTCGAGTGGTCGGAAGACCCGGTGCAGCTCGTGACCAACGCGCTCAGCCCGGCCAAGGTGCAGCGCGTCACCATCGTCGATGACGCGGAGCGCGTCATGGAAGTGGTGGTCGAGGACAAGCAGCTGTCGCTGGCGATCGGCAAGAAGGGTCAGAACGTCCGGCTCGCCGCCAAGCTGACCGGCTGGCGCATCGACATCAAGAGCGAGGAAGACAAGCGCAAGGAAGTCGAGGCCGAGTTCGGCGCGATGGAAGCGGAGGCGCTCGGAGAGGGCGGCGACGCGACTGCGCCCGATGCCGAAGCCGCGGCAGCCGGCGCCGACGCTGCGGTCGAAGCCGAGGCCGCGGTCGATACCGATGCCGCCGAGAGCGGCGACACCGCCGCCGGTGACGAACCGGCCGTGGATCAGGACAACTCGTAAGCGCGCGGAGCGACAACTAATTTGGCCACTGTCCGGATCTACAAAGTCGCCGAGCTGCTCGGCTCCACGAGCCAGGACGTCCTGGCACTGCTGAAGCGCGAGCACGGCATCGAACTGAAGAGCGCCTCCAGCACCCTCGAAGAGGTCGTGGCACGCTCCTTCGTCGAGCGGACGGCACGGGCGCGCAATATCGCCCTGCCCTCGGGCGACATCTTCGCCGAGGGCTCGCACCCGCCGGCCCCCGCGGCCAAGGGCGCCACCACCGGCAAGAAGGCGCCGGCACTCAAGAAGCCCGAGCCCCCCAAGGCGCCGCCGGCGCCCACGCTGGGCCCGCCGCGGCTCGTCAAGACCATCCGGCCGGCTCACCCGGTCGCCGAAGGCGAGGCCGCGCCCGATCACGCCGCCGCGCCTGACGCGTTTGCTCCGGTCCACGAACCGGAGTTCGAGGCCGCGCCCGTAGAAATCGCCGTCGTCGAAGTGGAAGCCCCGGAGGCGCCGGAGCCGGTGGAGGCCGCGCCGGAAGCGGTGACGCCGCACGCCGCCGCTCACACCGCTACCCACACCCCCGCGCACGTCACGGCCGCGCCGGCGGCGTCCGTCGCGCCTGCGGCCCCGGCCGCGCCGGCAACACCAGCGCGGGTGGTGCCCTCCACGATCCGTCTCCGCGTCGAGGAACCGGGCCGCGTACCCGCGCCCGCGCGCCCGATGATGCCGGCCAAGCGTCCGCCGGCCCAGACCGCACCGCGCATGGTGCAGGCGCCGGTGCCCGGCGCGCCGCCGCCGCGGCCGACGCCGCGGCCCGGCATGCCCGGCCAGCGTCCGCCCTACGGTGGACCGCCCCGGCCCACGACGCCCGGCATGCTCGGCGGCCCGCGTCCGCTGCCGGCTCAGCCCGTACGCCCCGCAGGCGCACGTCCCGGCATGCCCGGGCAGCGCCCGCCGTATCCGCAGCGCCCGCAGTTCGGCGGTCACCGCCCGGGCGGCGGTCGCCCGGCGGGTGCCAAGCGCGAGCGTCCGTCGGCGCCGTCCCAGCCGATGGTGGCGCCACCGCCGCCCGTCACGCGTTCCGTCACGCTCGCCGAGGGCATGACGGTCAAGGACCTTGCCGACAAGCTCGAGGTGCGCGTGAAGGACGTGCTGGCCAAGCTGTTGATGAAGCGCATGATGATGACCATCAACAGCCCGCTCGACACGGACACGGCCCGCGACATCGCGCGCGAGTTCGGCGCCGATGTCGAGATGCGCACGTTCGAAGAGGAAATGAGCGCCGCGGAGGTCGACGACTCGACGCCGGAAGACATGGTCGAGCGTGCGCCCGTCGTGACCGTCATGGGCCACGTGGACCACGGCAAGACCTCGCTCCTCGATGCCATCCGCGAAGCCCGCGTGGCCGAGCGTGAGGCCGGCGGCATCACGCAGCACATCGGCGCGTATCACGTCGAAGTGAACAAGCGGAACGTCGTGTTCCTCGACACGCCCGGTCACGCGGCCTTCACCATGATGCGCGCCCGCGGCGCCAAGGTG
>JBIKWH010000476.1:0-3271 GCA_044356435.1 Vicinamibacterales bacterium | reverse complement strand
ATATGGGTCTTGGAATTGATGAGTCGCACGAACACCTGCATCCGTGTCGAACCACCTGCGTATCCGGATCGAATGGTCATGTCACGCTCGGGAGCTGGCTCAGTCGGATCTTCTTCACCGCGGCCGTACGGCGATGGCATCCAATCGATCGCCGAGAGGAAACAGAAGTAATCAAAGCCCAACGAGTCACGCAAGATTTGAAGTGCACTCCTCCACGAAGCGGTCGTGACTCGCACCCAGACATCGTCACCTGGCTTGACGAGGATGTCCTCAACAGCGTCGCTCAGCGCAGCTCGCACCGACGACGCGAGCGCATCACGCGCAGTGTCGACCACGGCAGGGGTCTCAGTTGTGGACGACAACTGGCTCACCTCGCCTTTCGGCCTCAGCGGATGCATCGATGGACTTGGTTCCCTCGCCACGCCAACGCGCACCCATGTCTTCGTTCTTGATGCGCTGCTGCAACAACACGACACCCTCGAGAAGTGCCTCTGGCCGTGGCGGGCAGCCGGGCACATAGACGTCGACAGGAATGATCTGGTCGACACCCTTGGTCACGGAATAGCTGTCCCAGTAGGGACCGCCGCAGTTCGCACAGCTACCCATGCTGATCACGTACTTCGGGTCCGGCATCTGTTCGTACAAACGCTTGATCGCTGGCGCCATCTTGTCCGTCACTGTTCCAGAAATCACGACAAGGTCTGCCTGTCGTGGGCTCGCGGGCAACGGAATGACACCAAGCCGCATCACGTCGTAGCGCGGTGAGCCAAATGCTGCACCCATCTCAATTGCACAGCAGGCAAGTCCCCACTGATAAACCCAAAGGCTGTAAGAGCGACCGATGTTAAACAGCGAGTTCAGTGGCTTGGGTAGGCGCCCACGATCTACGAGACCCATGTGCTCACACCCACCGCAACACGCCCTTGCGCCAGGCGTAGACCAGGCCCAAGAGCAGAACGAAGACAAAGATGCCCATCTCAATCAGGCCGAAACCCGCGTAGCGCTCGAGCTGAGTGGCCCACGGGAAGATGAAGACTGCCTCTACGTCAAAGATGACAAAGAGTAGGGCGAAGATGTAGTAGCGAACTTGGCTCTGCGACCAACCTTCACCAACCGGATCAACACCGCTTTCATAGGTCAATTGCTTTTCTCGAGTTGGCTTGACTGGGCGGAGCAGGGACGCGACCCAGAGCAAAAGACTCGCGATCAGGACGGCCGCAAGGCCAAACCAAGCGACAGTAAGAAACGACCGTAAGAACGACGACATCCCTGAAAAACTACTACTTGGCCTCGCCCTGACAGCAACCCCAGTAGAAAGCCTATTCTTGGGTTCGTTTGTGAATTAGTTAAGGATCCTAGGAATGCGCTGATCAACTGAGACTACGTCTAAGAACCATTGAAGTAGTCGTCGACTTGAATTTTCTGGCGCACTTGTGAGTCGTAGCGACTCTTCAAGTAGGCGCGACTGAGTAAGCCCGGAAGCAGCAAGTTCAGTGCCCCCCTGACCCGATGACCACCTTCTCACTACATCAAGGTCCACCTCTGGATGGAACTGCACTCCGAGA
This sequence comes from Vicinamibacterales bacterium, assembly GCA_044356435.1. Lineage (GTDB taxonomy): Bacteria > Acidobacteriota > Vicinamibacteria > Vicinamibacterales > UBA2999 > CANKJK01. The sequence continues at coordinate 1,706 of JBIKWH010000476.1, read as the reverse complement.
GTTCGACCAAGTCGGATAGCTTGAACACCAGCGGAGTTTTCTGCGAGAACATCAAACCCTTTTGGCGCTGTAAAGAAATCGTAATGCCACTGCATCCACCTCCCCCCTACGGGAGACTCGGGATCAAGGGAGACCACGTCTTGCCACCCAATTTCAGGTCGACTCCCCCGAACGACATCACCACCAAATGATTTCGAAATGACTTGAGCCCCAAAACATATTCCGAAGATTGGTACTCCGTGAAATGCGGAATTTCTGACAAGAGACATTTCAACTTCAACCGAAGTTCTTCGAAGTTCGTCATAGACTGTCCAATCCGAACCTAAGAGAATCAAAGCATCGGGAAGATCCTCAAGTCTTAGTCGCTCAATTTCCTCACGATAGGCGAATTCAATCGACGAAAAACGTAAACTCAGTTCGTGTGCGAAAGTACCAAGTGCGCTGTCGCCATAATTTGCGACCACAAGCAAGCGCATTAACCAAACTCTCCCTAGGGAATCAATTTAACGGACGTTAGGTGCTGTTCCCTCGTACAACATGTCGAACAGTAGATGTCTCATCTGCGGAAATCAAGAGCTCATTGAGCGCTTCCCGGACGAGCTCGCTGAATCACATCCCACTCTTGATTACTCATTCACTCGCCAAACCAGGAAAACGTATCGAATAGTCGAATGCAGGAAATGCACCCACCAGCAGGTTGATCCAATGCCCAATCTAGAAAGCTCGTATGGAGAAGTAGGTGATGAAACCTATTTGAGCTCGAAAATGCAACGGATTAAGACTGCTAAACATTTACTAGATAAAATAAGGCTAAGACACTCGACTGCCCAGACTCTTCTTGATGTGGGTTGTAATACAGGTTTCTTTCTGGACGAGGCATCTAAGTACTTTCTATGCGAAGGTTTAGAACTGTCCAATTGGGCTTCAGAAATTGCGCGACGACAACATACGGTGCATTCAGTTCCACTCATCAACTTCAAACCAAGTCGTCAGTTTGACATTGTCGTGCTCCTCGGAGTTATCGAGCATTTTGAAGATCCTGTTTCTGAGCTTAAGCGAATTGCAAATATCACATCACCAGATGGCTTACTTGTTGTTTTTACAGGAACAAGGGACTCGTGACTACCAAAACTCTTGAAAAAAAATGGTGGTGGTATCAGGGCATGCATCTCCAATATTTCACCAAATCGTCATTGATCGCAGCTGTGAAGCGGGCGGGGTTTGAAGAGCCAGCACTCGTCACACACACTTCGTACTTTTCACTCGAGTCTCTGTTCCAAAGTGCTCAGCGATACCCACTGGCCAAGATTTGGGCCGCTCCGCTCAAATTGCCAGGCATCCGACGGCTCATCGTGCCCGTGAAAATCAGCGGGGAATCCCTTATTATTGCTCGAAACCCAGCCATTATTTCGGCATCAGAGAATCCTGCCGCACCAAACTGACGATTCCGCTTGCGGTAAATAACTATTCTTGTGGGGTGTCCTCCCAAATCAAAGTGTGCAGAGTTTGTGGAAACAGCAATCTCGAGAGCATCCTCGACCTCGGAACTCAGTACCTAACCGGTGTGTTCCCAAGTCCGGAACAAGCCGGTCAGGTCGAAAGCGGTCCGCTTGAGCTCGTCCTATGTTCGGGTACATCGGCATGTGGCCTTGTTCAGTTACGACACAGTTTTCCAGCAGACAAGATGTACGGTGACTCGTACGGGT
>JBIKWH010000331.1:0-3279 GCA_044356435.1 Vicinamibacterales bacterium | reverse complement strand
GGCCGGACGTAAGTCCTAGTTCTCGCCCGCGAGGTCTTCGGCGTCCGCGTCAGAGATCGCCGCGGGGGGCGCCTCCGGAGCCTGACCGGGCATCGGAATCACGATGTCGTCGGGGGGCACATCCAGGCCTGAGGGCATCACGCGCGAGTCGGGCCGCGCCGGGGCGCCGGGCATTGGCGCCTCCTTTACCCAGGTCGGGAGCGGCCTCAGCCACAGCGTGACGCCCGCCGCAACGGCCAGCACCACCAGGACCAGCGCGACCATCTTCGGCCAGCGGCGTGCGGGGACGTCGGCGTGCATGCCGAAAGCTACCGGGCTGGGGCGGCTGGGCGGGGCCGTCAGTTCCAGCGCCGCGGCGGCCTGGCGGACGTGGCCCGGGGTCACGAGGTCTTCTGAATCCTGCGCGGCGAAGGCCAGCGCGCGATCGCACAGCAGGTTGATCACGCGCGGGACACCCGCCGCGACACCCCAGACCGTATCGAGCGCATCCTCGCGGAAGCTGACGTCCCGCGTGGGCTTCGCTACGCTGATCCGGTGCCGGATGTAGGCGTCCGACTCTTCCCGGCTGAGCGCCGAGAGCGTGGCGCGCAGGGAGACGCGCTGGGAGAACTGGCGCATGTCGGCCTGGTTCAGCGTGTCCAGCAGGTTGAGCTGCCCGACCAGAATGATCTGCAGGAGCTTGGTGTCGTTGGCCTCGAGATTCGACAGCACCCGGATCTGCTCGAGGACGCCCTTCGACAAGTGCTGGGCCTCGTCGATGATCAGAATCGCCGTGCCGCCGACCGTCGCGATCGACTGCAGGAACTCGTAGAGCGTCGCCATCATGTCGTGCGTGCTCGGCGCGTCCAGCCGGTCGGTGCGGACGGCGTCGCGCGAGACGATGCCGAAGTCCGTGAGCACCTCGCGCAGCAGCTCGTCGACCGAGAGAAACGGGTTCAGCACCAGGGAGGTAAAGGCCGCCGGCCCCATGTGTTCCAGCAGCGCCCGGCACAGGGTCGTCTTGCCGGTGCCGATGTCACCGGTGAGCACCAGGAACCCTTCGCGACGGCGGAGCGCCTGCATCAGCCGGCTCGTGGCCACGTCGTGCGACGCGCTCTTGTAGAGGAACTTCGGATCCGGTGACAGGGCGAACGGCCGCAGCACGAAGCCGTAGAACTGCTCGTGCGCGAGCATGGACGGCTGCGCCGGTGTCAGAGAGAGACTCACCGCCGCCAAGGATAGCAGTGCCGCGTGTTTTCCCTATAATCCCGGGACCCGGAGGCTCCATGGTGATTGTTCCCGTTCTCGCACTGGCGCTGGCCCTGCAAGGTGGCGCGGCCGCAGCTCCAAAGCCGGCCCCGAAGGCGGTGCCGAAGCCGATATCGAAGCCAGCGCCGCGGCCGCAGGCTCCTGTCCCGGCAGGACCCGTCTACTTCACGTCGCCGCTGAGCCTGGAGGAGATGCGCGGCAAACAGGCCGTGCTGGAGACGTCCCAGGGCGCGATCGTGCTGGACCTGCTGCCCGAAGCCGCGCCGACCCACGTGGCCCATTTCATTGTGCGGGCCCGCGAGGGCGCGTATGACGGCACCACGTTTCATCGTGCCGTGCTGCTCGGGATCATCCAGGGTGGCGACCCGCTGTCGAAGGATCCCGCGCAGCGGGCCCGCTACGGCACCGGCGGCCTCAACACGCTCCGATTCGAGGCGAACCCGCAGAAGCACACGCGAGGTGCGGTGTCCGCGGTGCTGGTGCCCGGGAAGCCCGATACGGCGGGGTCGCAGTTCTTCATCTGCATCGCCGACCAGCCGGCGCTCGACGGGCAGTACACGGTCTTCGCGCGTGTCGTTGAAGGGATGAATGTCGCGCAGAAGATTTCCCAGCAGACCACGGACGCCGGAGGCCTGCTGGTGGATCGCGTCGAGATCGCGAAGGTCAGCATCCGGGACAAACCGGCCCCGGTGCCGGATCCGTTCACGACCGAGACGAACGAACAGCTCTCGGGCTTCCGTGCCGTCATCGAGACGTCGATGGGGGCAATCACGCTGGAGATGCTGGCCGACCTGGCGCCGAACCACGTGCGGAACTTTCTCCGGCTCGCGCAGTCGGGCGTCTACGACGGCACGGCGTTTCACCGGGTCGCGAAGGGCTTCGTGATTCAGGGCGGCTATCTGGCGTCGCGGAAGGAACCGCTCGACGATCGGCAGAACAGCTTCGTGAAGCCGCAGCAGCCGGAGTTCAGCAAGACGACCCACGCCAAGGGAATCGTCTCAATGGCCCGCCTGGAGGATCCCGCCAGCGCGACGACGTCCTTCTTCATCGTGACGGCGCCCTCGCCCGGCATCGACGGCGTCTACACGGTCTTCGCCCGCGTGGTGGACGGGATGGATGTGGTGGAGAAGATCGAGGCCGTGCCGGTCAACGGCGAAACGCCGGTCACGCGCGTAGATGTCACCCGCGTCCGCGTGGTCGCGAAGTAGCGGCGGGTACGTCGCCGCGTCGGGTGGTCGCGCGATAGCGTCGGCACGTCGCCGCGTCGCGCGGCCGGGGTTCGCCGATTGTGGGCTCACTGGTCGCGGGTGGATCCCCACCGCTTGACCACAAGCATTCGCCCTCAATCGGCGAATCCCCGGCCACACGCCACGGCTCCCTGTGCGCCGGCCGCGCGTGGCGGCTCCTCCCTCACTCGGACTGGCTACGAACTCTCCCTGTCAGTCGATCTGGCGGTGGATCGCCGTGACCACGCCGACCAGGAAGTCGAGCCGCACGTGGTCGCCGGCCTCGACGCCGCTGTCCACCGCTTCGGGGCCGACGCGCGCGACGTGTGGCTGGTCCGGGTCGTCGTCAAACGCGTAGTACGCGTCGTAGGACAACTGGCCGTGGATGCTGATCGGCTGCAGGCGGTGCAGCGTGGCGGTGCGGGAACCTTTGAGCATGGTGTGGATCCGTCAGTCCTCCCAGGGCAGGCGCGGATGCGTGCCCGGCTGCGGAGGGTCGACGTCGGTGTCCCTCAGATTATGCACGCTGACGCCCAGCAGCCGCACGGGCCGCGCGCCGGCCTCCGTCCGGGCGAGGAGCGCGACCGCCCGCGCGGCGAGGTCGCCAGCCTCGCGCGTGGCTGCGGCGGAGTGGCTGCGTGTGATCGTGGTGAAGTCGCCGTAGCGCACCTTCAGCGTGACGGTGCGGGCGAAGAGCTGCTTCTTCTCCAGCCACGCGGCGGCGTCCCGCGCCATCTCGTCGACTTCCCGCGTCATCGCCGCGATGTCCGTCAGGTCTGTCGGATACGTGCTTTCGCTCCCGGAC
>JBIKWH010000330.1:0-3282 GCA_044356435.1 Vicinamibacterales bacterium | reverse complement strand
CCCCGCGTTCGGCCCTGACTGCCTCGATCGTGCGGACCCACGGCTGGGGTGTCATCACCATGCCGGGACCGCCGCCGTACGGCATGTCGTCCACCGAACGATGCCGGTCGGTCGTCTGGTCCCGCAGATCCCAGACCTTAACGTCGACCAGCCCTTGCTCAACCCCGCGGGCGACGACTCCTTCTGAGAGTCCCGCCCTCACCATCGTCGGAAAGATCGTGACGATGTCGAACTTCATGGATCAGCCGTTCAACTCGAGCAGACCCTCGGGCGGCGTGATCACGATTCGCCGGGCCACCGGGTCCACCACACCGCAAATCTCGGCCACGAACGGCACCTGCACGTCGCCTCGCGGCCCTTCCACGATCAGCCGGCTCAACACCCCGGCGCCTTCCACGGCCTTCACGAGGCCGACCCGCTCACCGCCGGCCGTTTCCACCACGCACCCGACGAGGTCGTGATGGTAGTACTCGCCGCTGCCCAGCACCGGCAGCGCCTCCGGCTCGACCCGGAGTTCCGCGCCGGCGAGGCGCTGAACCGCGTCGATCGAACCGAACCCTTCAAACTGCACGACGGGCCGCCCGTTCTGCAGCCGCATCGTCTCGATCACGACCGTCGTCGGCTCGGGCATGCCGCTCATCCAGAGCCGGCTCCCCTTCGCGAAGCGCTCCTCGGCGAAGTCCGTCTCCGGGTTGATCACAACGGCGCCGCGCAATCCATGCGGCCGGGCGACCCTCCCGACCAGGACCATGTCGGCCCAGCCGGACATCAGAACCGCCTAGTCCCGGATGTCGAGCGTGGCGCGCTTGCCGTGCCGCTCGGCCGTCAGGCCGACCAGCGTGCGAAGCGCGGCGGCCGTCCGGCCCTGACGCCCGATGACCTTGCCGATATCGCCCGGCGCCATGGAGAGCTCCACCACGGTCGTCCCGCGGCGGTCGTGCTCTTCCACCTGCACCGCGCTCGGCTTGTCGGCCAGCGCCATCGCCACGACTTCGACGACGGCCTTGATCGGGCTCGACGGCCGATCCGACAAAGGCTGCTCGGACACCCGCTACTCCGCGACGACCGGCGCCACGACGGCGCCCAGGTCCTTCGAGAGGTGCTTGCCGAGGAGTGTCCGCACAGTGTCGGACGGGCGCGCGCCCTTGCTCAGCCAGTGCTCGATCCGGGCCTTCTCCAGCTCGACCTTCGCAGGCTTGGTGCGCGGGTTGTACGTGCCCAGGTTCTCGATGAAGTCGCCCTCACGCGCCGAACGCGCTTCCTGCAACACCACCCGGAAAAACGGCTTCTTGGTTGAACCCATCCGCCGCAGACGAATCGAAAGCATCTGTCCTCCTACCTAACCCTTCATCAGGCCCCACGGGCCGCCCTTCTTCTTCTTCCGACCAGGCAACCCGGCCATCCCGCCACCCGGCATCATCGGCGGCATACGCATGCCGCCCTTCGCCATGGCCGGCAGACCGCCCTGCCCCATCATCTTCATCACCTTCTGCATCTCGACGAACTGCTTCAGCAGGCGATTCACTTCTTCGACCGTCGTCCCGCTTCCCTGGGCCACCCGCTTGCGGCGGCTGCCATTGAGAACCGAGTGATTCCGGCGTTCCTGCGGCGTCATCGACGAGATGATGGCCTCCACGCGGCCCAACTGCTTCTCGTCCGGCTTGTTCGCCGCCGCTTCCTTCAACTGCCCCATCCCCGGAATCATCCCGAGGATGCTCTCAAGCGGCCCGAGCCGCTTGACCATCTTCAACTGCTTCGCGAAGTCCTCCAGCGTGAAGGCATTCTTGCGAAGCTTCTCTTCCAGGTCCGCCGCGTCATCCTTGTCGATGACCTGCTCGGCCTTCTCGATGAGCGACAGCACATCGCCCATCCCAAGCAGCCGCGACACGATGCGGTCCGGGTGGAAGAGTTCGATGTCCTCCAGCCGCTCACCGCTGCCGACAAACGCGATCGGCACGCCGACAACCGAGACCACCGACAGCGCCGCACCACCGCGCGCATCGCCGTCGAGCTTGGTCAGCACCACGCCCGTGACGCCGACCTGCGCGTTGAACTCGCCCGCGCTCCGGACCGCGTCCTGACCGGTCATCGAGTCCGCGACATACAGCAGATCGCTCGGCTGCACGGCGGCCTTGATGGCGGCCAGTTCCTTCATGAGCTCGTCGTCGATGTGCAGGCGTCCTGCGGTGTCGACGATGAGCGTGTCAAACCCCTTACCCTTGGCTTCGGCCAGCGCCCCCGCCGCGCGCGACACCGGATCCAGGTTCCCCGCCGGGTCGAACACCGGCAGTTCCGCCTTCTGACCCAGCACCGCCAGCTGCGCGATGGCCGCCGGCCGCCGGACGTCCGTGGAGACCAGCAGCGGATGCTTCCCCTGCTTCTTCAGCCACGCGCCCAGCTTGCCCGAGGTGGTCGTCTTGCCCGAGCCCTGCAGGCCGAGCATCAGCACCACCCGCGGCAGGCGGTTCCCCGGAACCAGCCCGCCTTTCGTCTCGCCGAAGAGCGCCAGCAACTCGTCCCGCACCGCCTTGACGACGTGCTGACTCGGGTCGAGACTCTTCAAAACCTGCTCATCGAGGGCGCGATCCCGCACCTTGTCGATGAACGCCTTGACCACCTTGACGTTGACGTCCGCCTCCAGGAGCGCGAGGCGAATCTCTTTCAACGCCACTTCGACCAGCTCAGGCGTCAACCGGCCTTCACGCCGAAGCGACGTGAAGACGGACTGGAGACGGGTGCTGAGCGCGTCGAACATGGTCACGGCCTGCCCCTGGACGGCTAAGCCCATAGGACAGAAACACTTATCTTAGGCCAAAGGGCGCAAATCCGGCAAGGTTCGAACCAGGCCAGCCTGTCTCAGGTCCGCGCCTGTATGGCGCTCTGGGCCGGATGAGTAGAATCTCGTGTCCGTGACCACGACCATTGAACGCCTTCTTGTCGCCGTCTGCGCGCTGGCCCTGCTCCCGCTGGTCGCTCTCCCGCGGGCCGTACAGGCGCAGAACACCACCGGCCCGGCTTACACCGCCACCGGCGAGCTGATCCTGCCGGCCGACTTCCGCGAATGGGTCTTCGTAGGCACCTCGCTCGGCATGACCTACGGCCCCGCCAGGCGGACCGGCCCGGCGGTTTTCGAGAACATCTACGTCACGCGCGAGGCGTATCGGGCGTTCATGGCCTCCGGCAAGTGGCCGGAGCGGACGATGTTCGTCATGGAGGGCCGTGCGGCCGTCGAGCAGGAGCTGCTGGCCAACACCGGCCACGCGACCGGCGAGCCCCTCTTCG
>JBIKWH010000048.1:0-9084 GCA_044356435.1 Vicinamibacterales bacterium | reverse complement strand
GGAGAAGGCGCAGGTGCAGCAGATGGTCAAGGTCCTGCTCGGACTCGACTGCGTGCCCACGCCGCACGACGCCGCGGACGCGCTCGCGGTGGCGATCTGCCACGTGCACGCGCGCCCGGTGCCCGCCGCTGGATCGCCGCGCACGGCGTCTCCGAAAGTCGTTTCTCTCAGAGCGGCATCTCCCGGCGCGGCGCAAACGGCCGGAAAGCCCGTCGCCCGGTCCTGGCGGCAGTACCGCCCCGCGCGCTGACCATGATCGGGTTTCTCCGCGGCATCGTGCTCGAGAAGGCTCCCGAGCGCCTCCTGGTCGACGTGCACGGCGTCGGCTACGAACTGCGCGTGCCGCTGTCGACGTTCTACCAGGTCGGTGAAGCCGGTGCCGAGGTGGCGCTTCGCGTTCATACCCACGTCCGGGAAGACGCGCTGCAGCTCTTCGGCTTTCTCACGGTGCTCGAACAGCAGGTCTTCGAACATCTCATCGGCATCAGCGGAATCGGGCCGAAGCTCGCGATCGCGGTGCTCTCGGGCATCGAGCCCGCGGATCTCGTCGGCGCGGTGCAGCGCGGCGACGTGTCACGGCTCACGCGCGTGCCCGGCGTCGGCAAGAAGACGGCCGAACGGATCGTGCTCGAGCTGAAGGATCGTCTCGACCGTGTGGACATGCCCGCCGCGAGCCAGCCGGCCGCAGGCGCGCCGAGCCGCGTGCGCGACGACCTCCTCTCGGCCCTCGTGAACCTCGGCTATCATCGAGCCGCTGCCGACAAGGCGCTCGACGCGGTGCTCGGAGCCGCCTCGGACGCGTCCTTCGAGCAGGCCCTCCGCGCGGCCCTGCGCGAGTTGATGAAGTAGGCACCCGCCATGAACGAGCGCCTCGTGCAGGCCGTCCCCGTGGACGACGACGCCCAGTACGATGCCGGCCTCCGGCCGCGCACGCTGGACGACTACATCGGGCAGGATCGCGTCCGCACGAACCTCCAGGTCTCGATCGCCGCTGCGCGTGGACGCGGCGAAGCGCTCGATCACGTGCTGCTCTACGGCCCGCCCGGTCTCGGCAAGACCACACTGGCCTACGTCATCGGCAACGAGATGGGCGTCCCCGTGCGCGCCACCTCCGGCCCGGTGATCGAGAAGCCAGGCGACCTCGCCGCGATGCTCACGAACCTCCAGGAACACGAGGTGCTCTTCATCGACGAGATCCACCGGATGGCGCCGGTGATCGAGGAGATCCTCTATCCGGGCATGGAGGACTACGAGCTCGACATCGTGATCGGCCAGGGGCCGGGCGCCCGGTCCGTGAAGGTGCCACTCCAGAAGTTCACGCTGATCGGCGCGACAACCCGCGCCGGCCTGCTCAGCGCGCCGCTGCGCTCCCGCTTCGGCATCACGCACCGCCTCGACTTCTACGAGAACGCGGATCTGACGGAGATCGTCCGCCGCTCGGCCAGGATCCTCGGCGTCGAGCTGGACGCCGACGCCGCCAGTGAGCTCTCGCGGCGATCGCGCGGTACACCGCGTATCGCCAACCGCCTGCTTCGACGCATCCGCGATTACGCGCAGGTGCGCGCGGACGGCCGGGTCACGGCTGCGGTTGCCGACGCCGCGCTGAAGCTGCTCGAGGTCGACAGCCACGGGTTCGACGAGGTCGACCGCAGGCTGCTGCTCACCATCATTGAGAAGTTCGGGGGCGGACCCGTCGGCGTCAACACGATCGCCGCCGCCATCAACGAAGAGAAAGACGCCATCGAAGACATCTACGAGCCGTTTCTGATCCAGGCCGGGTTCCTCGACCGCACGCCGCGTGGCCGCGTGGCCACCGCGCGGGCGTACGAGTATTTCGGGCTGACGGCTCCAGGAAGGGATACCCGTCTGTGGTAACGCTTGCTCCCGCGCGCGCTGTCCGCCGCGCCCGTATCGCCAGCCTCGCGACCTACGTGCCGCCGAAGCTCCTGACCAACGCCGACCTCGAGAAGCTGGTCGACACGACCAACGAGTGGATCCTCCAGCGCACGGGCATCCGCCAGCGGCACATCGTGGAGCCGGGTGTCGGCACGTCGGACCTCGCGAAAGAGGCATCGCTCGTCGCCATCGAGCGCGCCGGGCTCACCCCCGCCGAGATCGACGTCATCATTGTCGGCACGACGACGCCGGACACGATCTTCCCGAGCACGGCGTGCCGGCTCCAGGCCAAGATCGGCGCCACGCGGGCGTGGGGCTTTGACCTCGGCGCCGCCTGCTCCGGGTTCGTCTACGGCGTGTCGACGGCGACGGGGCTCGTCGCCTCCGGTGCGGCGAACCACGTGCTCGTCATCGGGGCGGATGTGATGTCGAGCATCATCGACTACACGGACCGCGCCACCTGCGTGATCTTCGGCGACGGCGCAGGCGCGGCCGTTGTCAGCGCCAGCCCGGACGACCAGATCGGCATTCTCGACTTCCTGAACTACGTGGACGGCTCCGGCGGCGACGCGCTGCAGATGCCGGCCGGCGGCAGCGTGATGCCCACCACGGCCGAGACCGTCGCGCGGAAGCTCCACTACGTGAAGCAGGACGGGCAGGCGGTGTTCAAGTTCGCCGTGCGCAACACCGAAGAGGCCGCACGCCGGCTGCTCGAGCGGAACGGGATCACGGCCGCGGACGTGGATCTGTTCGTCTCGCACCAGGCGAACCGCCGCATCATCACCTCGGCGGTCGAGAAGCTCGGCATCCCGCCGGAGAAGGTGATCATCAACATCGAGGACTACGGCAACACGACGGCCGGCACGATCCCGCTGGCCCTCGACGACGCCGTCCGCTCGGGCCGCCTCAAGCACGGGGACCTGGTGGTGCTGGCGTCGGTCGGGGCCGGCTTCACCGTCGGCTCCGTGCTGATGCGCTGGGGCACTGTCTAACCCTCCGTGCCCGAGGGCTCCCCGCGGCTGGTCATTCCGGAGGGACCCGGAGACGCGACCGTCCGCGCCGCCGGGCGAGACGTCCGGCTGACGAACCTTGGGAAGGTGTTCTGGCGGGAGCTGGGTCTGACGAAACGCGACCTGCTCCAGTACTACGCCGACGTCGCCCCGCTCCTGCTGCCGCACATCGCGGACCGGCCCATGGTGATGAAGCGGTACCCGGACGGAGCTGCCGGCGAGCCCTTCTTCATGAAGCGTGCGCCGTCGCCGCGGCCGGCGTGGATCCGCACCTGCCCGGTTGACCACGGATCGAAGGGCGTGATCGACTTCCCGGTCATCGACGATCTGCCGTCGCTGCTCTGGGTGATCAACCTCGGCTGCATCGATCTGAACCAGTGGTACGGGCGCGCGGACGACCCGTCGGCACCCGACTACCTCCACTTCGACCTCGACCCTGGCGATGGAGTCCCGTTCGCGCAGGTGCGGCAGAGTGCGTTGCTGGTGCGCGAGACCCTGGTCGCGCTCGGCATGAAGCCGCTGGCCAAGACCACCGGGTCGCGCGGCATCCACGTATACGTGCCGATCGTGCGCGGGCCGGACCAGAAGGTGGTCTGGACCGTTGCGAAGGTGCTCGCGGAGGACCTCGCCCGACGGCATCCGGCGCTGATGACGACGGCCTACCGGCTGGCCACACGGCCGAAAGGCCGGGTACTCGTGGACTACAACCAGAACGCCTGGGGACGGACGCTCGCGAGTATCTACTCGGTGCGGCCGAAGCCTCTCGCTACGGTCTCGACGCCCGTGACCTGGGACGAAGTGACCGGCGGAGTGGAGATCGAGGACTTCCGGCTGGAGAACGTCCGGGAGCGCTTCGACCGCGTCGGCGACCTCTGGTCGCCCCTCCTGGCCGCTCGCGGCCGGACGGATCTCACCGCCTTCATGTAGTCCGGCCGGCTCAGTCCGGCGTCCGTCCCCCGCCCGCCTTCCTCCCACCCCTCAGGCCCGCTCCGCCTTCCGCCGATAAGCCCTCCAACGGACCGGGTTTCCGGTTCCCGTTCGCAGAAACAGCGATCTCCGCCGCCAGCAGGGACCGCTGTTTTCGCCTACGACGGCCCACTTTCTGTGGTCAAGGCACGGCCCCGGATGCCGATAAAGGGATGAGTCCATGTCACTTACGCGCGTTCTGATCCAGGCCGGTGGGCCTGGCGCTTGCGTTGCTCCGTCTTCCGGGCGGAGGAGACGCCTTGCCGCCATTTCCGCGCTCGGCACCGTACTGGTGATGGCCCTGACCGGCCAGCCGGCGGCGGCGCAGCACTCGGACGAGATCGTCCGTCGCGCCGCGGTCGACGGGCGGAGCCTGCCGGTCATCGTCCGCTACAAGGACGCGGCGGCGCTGACGCGCGGGCGCGGCATGCTGGCCGGTCGCGGCGCGATCGTCCGACGTCAGCATCGCGGCGTCCAGGGCGTGGGCCTGACCGCCAGCGGCGCCACGCTGCGGGCCCTGCTTGAGAGCGGGGACGTGGAGGGTGTGTCCTACGACTCACCGATGCGGGCGCTGCAGGTGGCAGGCGCGCCCGCGATGCCGGTCTCGATCGACAGCAGCGGCGCCGCGGCGGCGCGTGAGCGCTATCACGTCGACGGCGGCGGCGTCCGCGTGGCGGTGCTCGACTCCGGCGTGCAGCCGCACGCGGATCTGCCGGCCGCGCGGATCGCGGCGTTCGTGGACTTCGTCAACGGCCGCGCCACGCCCTACGACGACTACGGCCACGGCACCCACGTGGCGGGGCTCATCGCCGGCGCCGGCACGGCGTCCACCGGCCGCTACACCGGCGCGGCCCCTGGTGCCGAGATCGTCGCCCTGAAGGTGCTCGATGCCGAGGGTGCCGGCAGCACCAGCACCGTCCTTGCCGCGCTCGACTGGGTCGAGGACAACGCCGCCGCCTACCGCATCCGCGTCGTCAACCTGTCCATCGGTCACCCCGTGCACGAGGCCGCCGCGGACGACCCGCTGGTCGCGATGGTCGAGCGGCTCTCCAGGAAAGGCATCGTCGTGGTGGTGTCGGCCGGCAACATGGGCTTCGACACGGCGGCGGGACAGGCCGTCTATCAGTCGATCACCTCCCCGGGCAACGCGCCGTCCGCGATCACCGTCGGCGCCGCGCACACGCACGGTTCGGATGCCCGCTCCGACGACACCGTGGCGCCTTTCAGCTCGCACGGACCGACGGCATTCGACCAGCTCGCGAAGCCGGACCTTGTCGCACCGGGCCAGGCGGTCGTCTCCCTTGCCGCCGGCGGCAGCACGCTGCTGTCGTCGTATCCCCAGTTCGAGGTCGAGCCCGGGTACTTCAGGCTGAACGGTACGAGCATGGCCGCGCCGGTCGTCGCCGGCGCCGCGGCGCTGATGCTCGACGGCAACCCCGGCCTCTCCGCGCACACGGTGAAGGCCGTGCTCCAGTTCACCGCGCAGCAGCTCCCGGCAATCGACGCGCTCACGCAGGGCGCCGGGTCGCTCAACGTGGCCGGCGCGGTACGTCTGGCGCAGCTCATCGACCCCGACCGCCGGCTGAACCGCTACTGGCTGCGCCTGCCCGAGCCGCCGAACCCGTTCGACGAGTTGTTCGGCGAGCAGGCGGCGTGGAGCCGGCAGGTGTTCTGGGGCGACCGCGCCGTCACGGGCGACTCCGCGTACGTCCGCCTGCGAGCCTGGGAAGACAACCGCGCCTGGTCGCAGAACATCGTCTGGGCCACTGGTTCCAACATCGTCTGGGCGACCGACGTGCGCGCACAGAACATCGTGTGGGCGACCAGCCGGAACATCGTCTGGGCGACGGCCGGCAACATCGTGTGGGCCACAGCCCGCAACATCGTCTGGGCCACGGCGAACAACATCGTGTGGGCGACGCGGCTCACCGGTCAGAACATCGTCTGGGCCACCGGCAGCAACATCGTCTGGGCGACCGACACGCTCGTGCGCGGCACGTCGGACGCCTGGGGCCTTCAGCCGGCAGTCGTCTCCGGCTTCGACACAGCCGTCGGGCTCGGTCCGAGCCTCACATCCGGCCAGAACATCGTCTGGGCCACGGGCAGCAACATCGTGTGGGCCACCGGTTCCAACATCGTCTGGGCAACAGGCTCGAACATCGTGTGGGCGACGACGTCCTCTCACGATGTGCTCACCTGGGAGGGATGATCATGAGCGCACCGCAGGTCGTCGGCGATCACGCGAGTGTCGGCAACGCACTCCGCACTCCGTCGCCGCAGGGGTCGTGGACGGATGGTCTGCCGACGCTTCGGGGTGCCTCTGTCGAGCTGCGGCCACTCAGGCGCACGGACGCACCGGCGCTCGCCGCTGTGTTGACGGGCGAGGAGGTGACGCGCTTCCTGTCCGAGCCGCCGTCCTCGGCTGCGGCGTTCGAGCGGTTCATCGACAGATTCGAGGCGGAGGCGCACGCGGGAGCGGCGCTGGTGATGGCGGTCGTGCCGCGCGGACTCGAGATTCCAGTCGGCGTCGTGCAGGTGCGCCGGCTCGACCCCGCATTCCAGACGGCGGAATGGGGCTTCGTCGTCGGCGCCGCCTTCTGGGGCACGGGCATCTTTCCCGAGGCGGCGTCGCTCCTGCTCGACTTCGTGTTCGATACGGTCGGCGTGCACCGCCTCGAAGCGCGCTGCGTGGTGCGCAACGGGCGCGGCAACGGCGTGCTCGGGAAGCTTGGCGCGGTGCAGGAGGGGGTCCTGCGCCAGTCCACCCGCCTGCGCGGCGACGTGCACGACCAGGCGCTCTGGGCGCTGCTGGCCAGCGAGTGGCGCGCGCGGCGGCAGCGCGCCGCCGAACTCCGCGTACACTGAACGCCCACGCGGCGGCGGTCCGGCCGGAACACCGCGTGCCGACCGATGAATGTCTCCGACTTCGATTTCGATCTCCCTGACGAACTGATCGCGCAGGAGCCCCCGGCCGAGCGCGGCGGGTCACGGCTGCTCGTCCTGCCGATGGACGACACACCGGCGGTGGACGCACGGTTCGCCGACCTGCCGTCCCTTCTTGATCCCGGCGATCTCCTGGTCGTCAACGACACGCGTGTCTATCCCGCCCGCCTGCTGGGCCATCGCGTTCCCTCGGGCGGCGCGGTCGAGTGCCTGCTGCTGGAGTCGACGGGTGCGGACACCTGGCTCGCGCTGGTGCATCCCGGACAGAAGCTGAAGCCGGGGGCGCACGTGCGGTTCGAGTCAGGCCCGGTCGTCATCGAGGGCGAGATCCTCGACCATCACTTTCATGGCCGCAGGACCGTACGGCTCTGGCGGCCTGACGGAGGTTCTGTCGACGACGCCGTGGATGCGATCGGGCACATCCCGCTGCCGCCGTACATTCAGCGCGACGATGCCGTGAGTGATCGCGAGCGCTACCAGACGATCTACGCGCGCGCCCGCGGCTCGATCGCCGCGCCGACGGCGGGCCTGCACTTCACGCCGGCGATCCTCTCGGCGCTCAATGCGCGAGGCGTGCAGGCGGTGACCGTGACCCTGCACGTCGGCTACGGCACGTTCAAGCCGGTTCGTGTGGACCGAGTGGAGGACCACGCCGTCGACCCAGAGCCGTTCGAGGTCACGGAGGAGACGGCGGCGGTGATCACCGAGGCGCGCCGCAGCGGCCGGCGCGTGATCGCGGTCGGCACCACGACGACCCGCGTGCTGGAGTCGCTCGAGGTCGACGGTCCCCGCGTGATGCCCGGTCACGGCCGCACGAGCCTCTTCATTCACCCGGGTCATCGGTTCCGCGTCGTGCAGGGACTCATCACGAACTTCCACCTGCCGAAGTCGTCGCTGCTGATGCTGGTCTCGGCGCTGGCAGGCCGCGAACGCGTGCTCGAGGCCTACAGGGAAGCCGTGAGGCGCCGCTACCGGTTCTACAGCTACGGCGACGCCATGCTGATTCGCTGAGCCGGATTCGACTATCCTGAGCCGCCACGCCGGCCGTTCGGCCTGGTCTGAGCCTCCATGCCTATCACCCGCTGCCGCGTTGCGGCCCTCACGTTCGTGCTCATGCTGCCGGTGGCCGCCCACGCGCAGGCGCCGGCACGGCCGCGCGTCACGCCCACGCTGGCCACGACGCCCCCTGTCATCGACGGCAAGCTCGACGACGCCATCTGGAAGAGCGCCGCACGCGTCGAGAAGTTCATTCAGCAACGGCCCACCGACGGCGGCACGCCGTCGGACGCAACCGAGGTCTCGCTCGCCTACGACAAGGACACGATCTACTTCGCGTTCCGCGTGCACTACACGGATCGGTCCCGCCTGCAGGCGAATCGCGTGGACCGCGACCAGACGACCAACGACGACGTGATGACGGTGTTCTTCGATCCGTTCGAAGACCAGCAGCGTGGCTATGCCTTCTCCGTCAACGCCTACGGCGTTCAGGCTGACTGGACGCTCGGGGGCGCGAGTGTCTCGGGCGGGCAGGCGTCGACGGGAGACATGACGTGGAACGCGCTCTTCCGGAGCGGCGGTGAGCTGACTGACGACGGCTGGACGGCCGAGATGGCGATCCCCCTCAGGAGCCTGCGGTATCCCTCCCGCCGGTCGGACGAGGTCCATCACTGGGGCTTCCAGGTCAGCCGCGAGATCCGTGCGCTGAACGAAACGGATACCTGGTCGCCGGTGACGCTGAAGGTGCTGGGTTTCCTCCCGCAGATGGGCACGCTGACCGGGATGAAGGGGCTCTCCACCCGTCGCAACTTCGAGGTGATGCCGACGGTGACGGCGGTGCAGGTCGGCCGGCTGAACACCACGACCGGCCAGTATCGGGAGCAGGATGTCCAGGAAGCGGGCATCAACCTGAAGTACGGCGTGACGTCGAACCTCACCGTCGACTTCACCTACAACCCGGACTTCTCGCAGATCGAATCCGACCAGCCGCAGATCGAGGTCAATCAACGCTTCCCGCTGCTGTTCGCCGAGCTGCGTCCGTTCTTTCTCGAAGGGCAGGAAATCTTCCAGGTGCCGGGGCCCGTGGGCACCCTCCTGAACACGCGGACCATCCTCGACCCGCAGTACGGACTGAAGCTCTCCGGGAAGGTCGGACGAACGCTCATCGGCATCGTGGCCGCCAACGACGAAGCGCCGGGCAAGGTGGACAACCCGGCGGATCCACTCTTCGGCCAGACCTCGCAGGCGTTCGCCGCCCGCGCCCGGGTGGACG
>JBIKWH010000329.1:0-3294 GCA_044356435.1 Vicinamibacterales bacterium | reverse complement strand
AGCTGTGCGAGCTCATCAACATCGGCGCGGCGCTCGAACGGGCTGACGCGTTCGACCTGATCCACGTACAAGCAGAGTTCGCGCCGCTTGCGCTCGCCTTCACGCGCCTCTGTCCGGTGCCGGTCCTCCAGACCACGCATCACGCGCCGAGCGAGTCCGAGGTGCGCCTCTGGTCGCGGTATCCGGAGGCGCCGTTCGTGGCCATCTCCGGGGAGCAGGCTGGCCGCATGGCGGGGCTCAACGTCGTGGGCACCGTGCACCACGCGCTCGACACGGCCGCGTTCGCCTTCCGCGACACGCCCGACGACTACCTGCTGTTCCTCGGCCGCTTCACGCCTGGCAAAGGCGTGCTCCAGGCGATCGAGATTGCCGGGCGCGCGGGCATCCGGCTCGTGCTCGCCGCGGCGGAGAACGACTACTTCCACGAACACGTGAAACCGCTCGTGGACGGGAGCGCCGTCTGCTTTGTGGGCGAGGTGGACCAGGCCGAGAAAGTCCGCCTGCTCGGTGGCGCGCGCGCCCTGCTCTATCCCGTGCAGGCCGCCGAGTCGTTCGGCCTCGTGCTGACCGAGGCGATGGCCTGCGGCACGCCGGTGGCCGCGCTCGACTGCGGTCCAGTGCGGGAGATCGTGGAAGACGGCGTCGCGGGCGGCGTGTTCGCCTCGGTGGACGACCTCGTCGCGGGGCTGCCGGCCGTGCTGGCGCTCGACCGTCGGGGCGTGCGCACCCACGCGGAGCGCGCCTTTGGCGCGGACCGGATGGTGGACGCGTACGTGGAGGTCTACCGGCGCGTGATCGCCCAGCACGCGCAACGCGCCGGGCAGCGACGCGGCGGTCAGCCGGCGTGACGACGGGCGTGACCACGCAGCTGCCGGCGGGCGCCTTCGCAGGGCAGACGCTGCTCGCCGTCTTTGCGCATCCGGACGATGAATCCATCACCTGTGGCGGGCTGCTCGCGGCGTGCGCGGCGCTCGGCGCACGCGTCGCCCTGCTGTGTCTGACGCGGGGCGAGGCCGGGCCTTCCGCCGCGCCGACCAGTACCGTGGCGACCGGCGCTGCCGGCACAACGGGCCCCGCCGTCCCGCTCGGCACGCAGCGGGCCGACGAACTCCGCGACGCCGCCCGCACGCTGGGCATCGCCGACGTGACGCTCCTCGACCACCCAGACGGGATGCTGCCGTGGACCGACGCCGCGGCGATCGAGACCGACATCCGCGCGGCTGTCGCCCGTCTCCGGCCCGACGTCGTGGTGACCTTCGGCGCGGATGGGCTCTACTGGCACCCCGACCACATCGCCGTCCACGAGCGCGTGACGTCCGCGGTCCAGTCCATGGGTAACGCCGCACCCGCGCTCTACTTCGCCACGATGCCGCCGGGCGCCGTACGCGCCGTGTTCAATCGGGCCACCGCCCGAGCGGCGCAGGCGGGAGCCGCGCCGCCACGCCAGATTCTCGGGATCACCGAACCGGATGCCTTCGGCGCGCATGCGGCCGAGCCGACGCTGGTCGTGGACGTGCGCGCCTTCACGGTCGCGAAGCTGGCCGCGCTGCGCAGCCACGCGAGCCAGCTCGCGGACGACGCGCTGGCCTGGCTCACGGCTGACGATGCGACATTGCTCGGAATCGAGCACTTCCACCGCGCCGGCACGCGCGAGGGTTTCATTGAAAGGTTGGGCCGATGACTCCGGGTTCGCTGCGCTGTCCGTTCTGCGGCACGTCGATCGACGTGCAGGAGAGCCCCGTCACCGCGTGGGCCGGCACCGACCTGCGCTGGGGCGTGCTGGGCTGCGAGTGCTGCGCGTACCCCGTGATCGACGGGATCCCGCTCGTCCTCGCCAACGACGACGCTCGGGAAGCCTTGCGGCTGCTGGAAGCCGGCCATCGCGATGAGGCTCTGGCCGCCTGCCTGGGGCTGGACACCAGCCGGGCGGCCGCCTTCCGGGCGCTGGCGGGGCGCGGCGACGCCACCTACCGCGAGATGCTCGCCGTGCTGAGCCCGGACGCCGAGGGCACCTACTTCCTCTACCGCTTCTCGGACCCGACGTTCGTGATGACCGAGACGCTGCTGCGGGCCGTGGCCCGGACGCCCGGCGCCTTCGACGGACCCGTTCTCGACGTGTGCGGCGGCTCGGGTCACCTCACGCGCGTGCTCGCCAGCCTCACGACCGGTCCGGTGTACCTCGCCGACGTGTTCTTCTGGAAGCTCTGGCTGGCCCGCGCGTTCACCGTGCCGGGCGCCCATGTCGTCTGCTGTGACGCGAATCAGCCGCTGCCCTTTGCACGCGCCGCGTTCTCGGCCGTGATGCTCTCGGACGCCTTCCCCTACATCTGGCAGCGGCGCATGCTGGCCGACGAACTGATGCGGGCCGTGCGGCCGGACGGCGTGCTGCTGATGCCGCATCTGCATTCCGCGCTCGGCTTCAACTACGCGCAGGGGATGGCACTGACACCGACCGCGTACGCGGATCTGTTCGCGCCGATGGCGCCGCGTCTCTTCAGTGACACGGCACTCTTCGACCAGGCGATCTCGGGCGGGAGCCTGGACCTGGGGACGCACGCCACCGCCGACGCGCTCGCGGACGACGCCTCGATCTCGCTCGTCGCGTCGGCGCGGACGGACGTGTTCAGCCGGCGCGATATCGCGCTCCCCGCGCAGCCTGCCGGCGCGCTGCGCCTGAATCCCCTGTACGCGGTGGCAACGACGGCGGACGGGTTCGTCTGCACGCTCACCTTCCCGACCGAGGAGTACGCGGACGAGTTCGCGGCCGTGCGTCGGTATCTCCCCGACTCGTGGACGACGCCGGTGGATGTCCGCGGCGCGGTGGACCCGACCGCGTTCGGGTCGTCGCTCGATGAGCTGCGCCGGCGGCGGATTCTCGTCGACGTCCCGGCGCGCTACTGCTGACGCGCCGGCCGGACCGGCCGAGCGCCGGCATCGGCCGCACGACTCTCGGCGGCACCGCTCTCAGCAGCGCCACTCCCAGTCGCACTGCCCGGGTCGCTGAAAGCCGTGAGCAGCTTCGGCAGCAAGCCGTCCATCGTGGCGATCACCGGGCGCGGGGGCGTGAGTCCCTCGCGGAAGCCCTGAGCCTTCAGGCCATCGAGCACCGCCGACCGCGCGGTGATCACATGCACCGGCACATCCCAGGACGCGCCTTCTCCGCTGACGAATGCCGCGGGCTGGTGGTCGCCGATCAGCACCACGACAAGATCCCGGTCGGCGCGGAAACGGAGGTACCCGCCGATGACGCGGTGCGTGTAGTTGATCGCCTCCGCATAGCTCGGCGTGAGGTTG
>JBIKWH010000328.1:0-3297 GCA_044356435.1 Vicinamibacterales bacterium | reverse complement strand
ATGCTGCAGCGGTTCGGCGTGGTCGTGCCGCCGCTCGAAGTCCGCGTCGAGAACGTCGCCGCCGTCATGGTCAGCGGCGAGATCGGCGCCTATTCCCAGCAGGGCAGCCGGGTGGACATCACCGTGTCGTCGATCGGCGACGCACGCAGCCTCCAGGGCGGGACGCTCCTGCCGACTCCGCTCCACGCACCGGATGGCACCGTCATCGCGCTCGGGCAGGGTCCGCTGTCAATCGGCGGCTTCGGCGCGGCCGGCGGCGAGAACAGCGTGTCCGTCAACCACCTCACCGTGGGCCGGGTGCCGCGGGGCGCCACGGTGCAGATCGCGCGACAGACGGCGATCGAGCCGACCGACCTGCTGCGGCTCACGCTCCACGAGCCGGACTTCACGTCGGCCAGTCACATCGCCGCAGCCATCAACCAGGAACTGCGGACCGGCGTCGCACGCGTCGTCGACCCCGGCACGGTGCAGGTCCTCGTGCCCAGCTCGTATCGGACGTCGGTGCCGGACTTCATCGCCCGGCTTGAACCGGTGCCGGTGCTCATGGACGCCGTGGCGCGGATTGTCATCAATGAACGCACCGGCACGGTGGTTCTCGGCGGCGACGTGCGGCTTGGCCCGGCGGCCGTGGCGCACGGCAACCTGTCCGTGAAGATCGCGACCGAGTTCGACGTCTCGCAGCCGGGCCCGCTGTCGAAGGGCGGCCAGACGGCCGTGACGCCGAAGGTCGACATCAACGTCGAGGAAGGGCGCGCCCAGCTCGTCACGCTCCAGAGCGGCACGACGCTCGGCGAGGTGGTGCAGGCGCTGAACACGCTCGGCGTGTCGCCGCGCGACATCATCTCGATCGTGCAGGCCCTCAAGGCCGCCGGCGCGCTGCGCGCGGAGATCGTGATCCTGTGAGCGTCAACCGTATCGACGACCTCGTCTCGCGCGCCAGGGCCGCGGCCGATGGCCTGACCGAGGCCACGCCGGAGGATCGCAAGGCGCAGCTCGCATCAATTGCGGCCGAGTTCGAGTCGATGCTGATGGGCCAGATGCTCAGCTCGATGCGGCAGTCCGCGAAGTGGGGTGCCGATGGCGAAGGCGAGGACGGCCTCGGCGGCCAGGCACTGTTCGAGGTCATCGACGTCGAGCTCGTGGCGCAGCTCTCGCGCGGCGGCGGGCTGGGCCTCGGCAAGGAGCTTCAGAAGAGCCTGCTGCGAGCCTTCGATCCGGGCGGGGTGGGTTCATCGGGTCTGGTCCCGTCGGGTGGCGACTCAGGTAGAGCGGCACCGCTGGGGCGTGTCCCCGAAGAGGCGGCCTTCGTCTCCGGAGCGGCCTCCGTGGACCCCCAGGCCGTGGCCAGACAGGTCACCTCCGGCTACGGCTGGCGGTCGGATCCCTTCGAAGGGCATGCCCGGTTCCATAAAGGCATAGACCTTGCTGCTGCATACGGCGATGACGTGCGATCGGCAGCGCCGGGTCGGGTGGTCTTCAGCGGCCAGCAGAACGGGTATGGGACCACGGTGGTGATCGAGCACGCCGGCGGCGTCCGCTCTCGCTATGCTCACCTCGCCAGCGCCGACGTGGCGCAGGGCGCGGTGATTGCCGCCGGACACACGATTGGCCGGGCCGGTTCGAGTGGCCGGTCCACCGGTCCGCATGTGCATTTCGAGGTCACCGTGGGCAATGAGACGGTAGATCCCCAGGCCTGGCTGCGCGGATTGGCTGCGACGGGCACGCCGACGAGGAACGAGACATGAAGATCGACGACGCCTACAAGTCCACCGACGTCTACGCCGCAACCCTGGCGAATCAGGCCGGAAAAGGGGGAGGTGCGGCAAAGTCCGTGGATCGGCCGGGTGCCCCGATCGCGGCCGGCGGTGACGCCGTCCAGGTCTCGGACGAGGCACGCCTGCGCGCCGAGGCGCTCAAGGCCGCCGGAGAGGCGCCCGCCATCAGGCCCGAGGCCGTGGCGCGGGGCAAGGCACTCCTCGAGAGCGGGGCGCTCGGCAGCGATGCCTCCGCGCTGGCCGATCGGCTGATTGACGCCCTGCTGGACGAGTCTTCACAGAGCTGATTCCGTGGCCGAGCATCACAGCCCCCTGCAGACCGCAACCCTGGTCCGCGACGCCCTCCAGAGCCTGGTGGCGGCGCTTCGGACTCCGGACGTGGACCGTCTGCTGGCCGGTGAGGCGGCACTGGAGTCGGCAATCCGGTCACTGCCGGCCGACGGGGGTGACCCTGGCGAGATTCGGGTCGAGGACGCGCTGGCGATCCGGGGGACCGTGGCCGAAGCGCGCCTGGCGCTCCTCCGGAGCCGTCGTCTCGGGGCCTCCCTGGTCTGTGAAGTGCGCAAGTCTCTTGGGCAGACCGACGTGGTCTACGGCGCTGGCCTCCAGCCGGTGCCCACCGGCCGGGTCCTGAACGCGCGGGGCTGAGAGACCATGCCGGATCTGCTCGGAAACCTCACGCTCGCCGCGCACGCGCTCTCCGCGCAGCAGCGCGGTCTTGAAGTCACGGGCCAGAACATCGCCAACGTCAATACGCCCGGCTACACCCGCCGCGTCGCGGACCTTGTGGCAGTGGGGCCGACCGAAGCGGTGAGCGCCGGCAACGGCGTCACCGTGAGCGGCGTGCGCGCCATGCGCGATCAGCAGCTCGATCGCCGGATGTTCCAGGAAGTGCCCGCGCAGACGCGGGAGGCGACCGTCGCCGCCCAGCTCTCCGTCGTGGAAACGGTCTTCGGCGCCGCGGGGCAGTCCATCGACGGCCGCCTGTCGGCCGTGCACGATGCCTTCTCCCTTCTGGCGGAGAACCCGCAGTCCGCGACGGCGCGCGACCAGGTCCGGCTGCAGGCGCGGGCGCTGGCCAGCGAGTTTCACTCGGTCGACCGGCGGATGCAGTCCGTGCGACAGGACGCGGACACCAGCGTGCGCACCGCCGTCGGCGAATTGAACCGGCTTGTCGAGCAGGTGGCCGCCGCCAACCGGAGTCTCTCCGGGGCGTCGCAGGCGACCACCGCGAACATCCAGGATACGCAGACCGGTCTCGTCCGGAAGATCAGCGAACTGTCGAATGTCGGCGTCACGCTGCGCTCGGACGGCGGCATGGATCTGACGTTCGCGGACGGCCGCCCCCTGGTGATCGGCGTGACGTCCTACGCCGTGTCGGTGGCGTCCACGCCACCGGACGGCATGGCCTCCATCATCGCGGGCGGCACGGCTGTCGACGACGAGATCACCGGCGGCCGTCTCGGCGGCCTGCTGCGCGTCCGCGATGCGCTCCTGCCGGACTACCAGACCCAGCTGGATA
>JBIKWH010000028.1:0-11601 GCA_044356435.1 Vicinamibacterales bacterium | reverse complement strand
CCTCTCTTCACGAGAACAGAACTCTAGAATTCGAACCGAGCGCCGAGCCGCAGCCGGAACGGTGCCTGGAACATCTGGCCAGACACGTTGGCGGATGTCGGTGTGCCGAAGTCCGGGTTTGTCACGCCGAAGCTCGGGAACTCCGTTGCCGCGTTGTAGTCGGTCGCACGACGCAGATTCAGCAGGTTGAACGCGTCGGCGATGAGCGTCAGCTTCCGGCTGCTCATCCGGATCGCGTAGGACGCCTGCAGGTTCAGGTCAAACTCCGCCGGCGTCCGCTTCTTGAGACCGTCGATCGTCTGGAAGCCCTCGCCGCGCTTGGTCAGCGGGATCTCGCTGTCGTTGTCATAGGGCGCCAGCGCCGCCATCGCGGTGAGAGGCTTACCCGATCCGGCGGTCATCCCGAGTCCGAGCGCAAGACCGCTCGGGTGGGAGTAGTTGCCGAAGATCTTGACCTGGTGCGGCCGGTCAAGCGGGAGCGGGCCGTTGCCCGCGTTACCCAGGAAACGGATGTCGCCCTGGTAGCCGAACAGCCGGCCGCCGATGGCCGAGAAGGTCGGGTCGTTGGTCGGGAAGTCATAGAGCGACGAGATGCCGGGATCCGACTGGCCGTTGTCATCGCGGTAGAAGCCCTCGAAGTTCCCGTTCAGGCGCGACCACCGATAGGACGCCGTCAGCATCAGGTTCGAGGTCATCCGCCGGTCGGCCGTCAGTTCGACCGCGTCGTAGTTACGCTTCGGGTCTTCGAACGACACGCCGCTCAGGCCGGGTCCGAGCAGCACCTCGGTCTTGGTTGACGGGTTCGTCAGCACGTAGTCAACGGCGCAGGCCGCCGCGATGCCGAAGTCGCACGCCACGGCCGGATAGGGCGAGATGTCCTCGAGGACGCGGCCGACCTGCTTGTGGATGTAGCGGATGCCGAGCGTCGTGTTGTTGAACGCCTGCCACTCGAAGCCGCCGATGATCTCATCCTGGTAGGACATCTTCGTGTCCGGGTCGATGAGGTCCGAACCCACACCGGCGTTCACCACGTGCTGCGTGATGGCGGCCGCGGTCGCCGATGTCCGCGTGACCGTGCCCTCAGGAATCTGGTTCGTCAGGCCTGCGTCAAAGAAGTCGGCGCGCGAGACGCTGTCATCCGCCGACAGGGCACGAGCCGCCAGGTCGTTCGGCACGCGGGCATAGAAGCGGCCCCAGTTGCCATAGAGCTTCGACCGTCCGCCTCCGAGCACGTCGTAGGTCACGCCGACGCGAGGCGCCCAGTTGTTCTTCAGCTTGAAGCTGTCCAGCGTGTCGCCGTCCAGTGTGACGAGCGGCAGCGTGCCCTTGAGCGACTGCTGCTCGTACCGGAGACCCGGATTGATCGTGAGGCGGTCGTTCACGCGCCACGTGTCCTGGAGGAAGAAGCTCTGGTAGTTCTGCGTGGTCAGTCGCTCGCTGTTGAAGTTGGCGCGCGTGATGCGGTAGATCCGGCCGAACGTGACATCCGGCAGGACGGAAACCGACGCGCCCGTGGCCGTCGACTTGGTCGCGCCGCCGACGGTGATCTTGATGCCCGTCGGGCCTGTCCGCTGATTGACCTGTGAGTAGTCGACGTCGTCATACGTGAAGCCGTACTTGAGCTGGTGGCCGCCGAAGACGTTCGTGGCCTTGATCCCGTACTGCTTGTTCTTGCTGACGTTGCCCTTCTCATACGCGCCGATGCCGCCCGTGATGCGCTGCGGGACGACGGTGGTATCCGTCACGCGCCAGTCGTTGGTGAGGGGCGTCTCGGCGATCTTGTTGTACGCGTTGGAGAACATGGCCTCGACCAGCATGCGGCTCGTGAACACACCGTCGTACTTCACCGACTGGTTGTGACCACCGTAGTTCAGCTCGGAGAAGGAGTCCGACCGGCCGTTGGCGGTGAGTGACTGGACCAGGAGCGACGAGGTGCGCTGCGGCCCCATGTCGCCGGTTGCCGGGTCACCGAACGCCGACACGTCGATACGGTGGCTCGAGCTGGCCTGCCACGTGGCCTTGCTCGCGTAGGAAATGATGGTCCGCTTGCGCGTCAGCGTGCCGGCACGCTCGAGCGGGAATCCGAGGCCTACGGGGGCGATGAACCCACGCGTCTCATAGGTCGGGTTGATGGCGCCGAACAGGAACAGGCGGTTCTTGACGAGAGGGAGGCCCATCTCAATGCCGCCGTCGCTGACCCCGGTCGCCACCGTGTTCACCGTGCCGTTCTTGGCCTGGTAGGTCTTCCACGCTGCTTCCAGCGCGCTCGGGCGCGTGTAGCCGAAAGCCGACCCGCGGACGCTGTTCGAGCCGCTCTTGGTGACGATGTTCACGACGCCGCCGAGCGACTGCCCGAACTCTGCCTCGTAGCCACCGGTCTTGACCTGGACTTCCTTCACGAAGTCGAACGGCGTGGCGGTACCCAGCGAGCCGAAGACGATCGAGTACGAACCGATACCGCCGTACCCCTGATTCGTCACGTTCACGCCGTCGATCACGTAGTTGTTGTCGAGACCTGATCCACCAGCGATGGACGGATTCGACGTGCCCGCGCTGCCGCTCGACGAAACGCCGGGGGCCAGGTAGAGCGCGTCGGTCACGCGACGACCGACCGGCACCTTCGTCATCAGCTCATTGGAGATGTTCAGGCCGGTCGTCGTCGACCGGGTGTCGACCGCGGCGGCGACGCCGGTGACCTCGACGACTTCGGACAGACTGCCCACCTGCATCGACAGGTCCACGCCCGCCGTGGCGCCCAGTTGCACCGACACGTCCTTGGTTTCGGCGGACTTGAAGCCCTGCAGCTCGGCCTTGACGCTGTAGACGCCTGGAGTCAGAAAGGGGACCGTGTAGGAGCCCTGCCCGTCGGTGATGGTGGACTTCGCGCCCTGCGGCCCGGTGACGGTCACAGTGACGCCCGGAACAGCGAGCCCCTGCGAGTCGACAATCTTGCCGGCAATCTTGCCAGTGGTTTCCTGTGCTGATGCCGAGCCCGTTACAAGAACAACGAGCGCGAGCAGCAAAGCACTTATCCGTGGACGCATAGTGGCTCCTTGAAGAAATGAACGGATGGTTATGCCCATCGAGAGTAAAAGATGTACCACAAGTAAAGAGATCGTAAACCCATATTTTCAGCGGTATACAGGTATGTACGCACCAGTTGTTGTCCATGGATCGGTAGATTGGATCTATTTCGGACAATAAGTTGGATTCGCGCGGCCCGTGCCGACAAATCTGCAGATTTCGTCCGTGTTCTTCGACGGCTCAGGCAGCGAGGCGGGGGTGTTTCAGGCGTTGTACAATCCCGCCACTGTGGAGCACCTCATCAGGCAGTTGCTGGTCGAACTTGGCGAAGACCCCGACCGGGAAGGCCTGGTCAGAACCCCCCATCGCGTCGAGAAGGCCCTCCGGTTCCTGACCGGCGGATATCAGGCCGACATCAAGGCGGTCCTGAACGACGCGCTCTTCACCGTTGACTACAGCGAGATGGTCATCGTGAAGGACATCGACTTCTACAGCCTCTGCGAGCACCATCTGCTCCCGTTCTTCGGGAAGTGCCACGTCGCCTACATCCCGCGCACGCGCGTGATCGGCCTCAGCAAGATCCCGCGCCTGGTCGATGTGTTCGCGCGCCGCCTGCAGATCCAGGAGCGGATGACGAACCAGATCGCCGAGACGGTCCGCGATGCGATCGACCCGCTGGGCGTGGCCGTCGTCGTGGAGGGCACGCACCTTTGCATGTCGATGCGCGGTGTCGAGAAGCAGAACTCCTTTGCCGTGACCAGCGCGATGCTGGGCGCGTTCCGCGATCAGCCCACGACGCGCATGGAGTTCCTCGAGCTGATCAAGCGGCGCGACATGGCGACCGCGGACGTGACCATGCAGGGCCGCGCGTGCGTGCATGACTAGCTCGACCCGGGCGCTGGTCGCGCTGCTGTGTGTGTGCGCCGTCCTTCCGGTCGCGGCCCAACGGCGAACCGTGCGGCGTGCCCCCGTCAAGCCTCCGGCTCCGAAGACCGAGCCGGCCGTGTTCCAGTGCCCGTCTCCTCTCGGCGCGGGTGCCACAACCCGACAGGAGTTCTGCGACGTCGTGACCGGCCGGGATCCGGCGGACGGTGTCGTGATCGAACTGCCGCCGCACACCGGAGACGTCACACTGACGTTCAGCCTTCACAACCGGCACACCTACTCGGAAGAACTCGTCAAGAGCGGGAAGGGCTACCGGAAGTACACGTCGACAGTGGGCGTGCTGACGGCGGATAACACGCTGCTCGCGCGAGCTATCGTGCAGAACGAGTTCCGCGCGGCGTCGGACATGGTGGAGCGCATCACTGGGGGGGCGGGCCCCGGCGGCCTGAAGGCCGTGGCGCCGACCGGTGTCGAGCCGGTGTCGGTCGTGATTCCGGCCGAAGAGGAGAAGGTCAGCATCCTCGGCGAGAAGCTGCTCGTGATCCGGCCGGACGGCACCGACAACTTCAGTGCGCCGGGCCGGCCGATTGCGCTCGTCAGTGACGTCCAGCTCACCTACGTTCCGAAGACGGTGCCGGCCAAACCCGCGCCGAAGCCCCCCGCCCGCACCGCGAAGCCGAAGCCGAAGCGGTAGCGGTAGCCCGCCATGCGGATCGTCGTCTACGGCGCCGGGGCGGTCGGCTGTTTCTGGGGAGGGCTGCTGGCCCGCGCCGGACACGATGTTCACTTCGTGGCCCGAGGTCCGCAGCTCGACTCCCTTCGAACCGCCGGACTCCGCATCGCCTCCGACGCGCTGGGTGACATCCTGGTCACGCCGATTTCCGCCACGAAAACCGCGGCCGGCGGCCCGCCCGCCGATCTGGTGCTCCTCGCCGTCAAGACACATCAGACGATCCCGGTGCTCGACGACCTGGCGTCGGTGGTCGGCGCGGGCACCGCCATCATCCCGATGCAGAACGGGATCGACGCCGACGACCTCCTGCGGGCCCGGTGGGGCGACACCCGGGTCCTGAGTGCCGTCGTCTACGTGGGAGCGGCGCTGACGTCCCCCGGCGTCGTCCGCCACGCCGCGCGCGGTCTGCTGATGCTCGGCAACCCATACGCCGTGCCGGCGCCACGATTCCAGGCCGTGCTCGACGCGCTCGCGGCGCCCGGACTCACGGTGCGGGCGGTCGACGACGTCCATCGCGAGCGCTGGTACAAGCTGATGTGGAACGCGAGCTTCAACGCCGTGTCGGCGCTGACGTTCCAGACGACGCAGCCCTTGCTCGGGGACCCGCGTGCCCGCGCGGTGATCGCGGCATCCATGCGCGAAACCGCTGCGGTGGCCCGGGCTTCGGGCGTTGCGCTTGCCGAGGCCGACGTGGATCGATCGTTGGCGGAGACGGAGAAGCTGCCGCCAATCCGCACGTCGATGCTCGAGGATCGCGAGCGCGGACGGGCGATGGAGGTCGAGGCCCTCGTGGGAACCGTGGTGCGCCGGGGCGCTGAGCACGGGGTGCCGACGCCGGTGCTTGCCACACTGTACGGGCTGCTGACGGGCATGCGCCCGGGTCCGCCGCCAGGGCCGACCGGCGCGCCGCTCAGTTCCTGATCAGAAATCCGTCCGGGCCCTTCTCACGCCGGATCTCGTGGCAGACCGTGCAGCGGGAGGTCAGGTCCCGCACGGAGGCCTTCACGCCTTCGGCGCTCTGGAGATTCGCGGCGACGCCCATGTCGCTGGCCAGCTTGATCATCTCCTCGGCGAGCGCGATGTCCTTGAAGTAGGCGCGTGTCTGATTCCGGTCGAGCCAGTAGCGTTCCACCACGGCAAAGGCGTCCCGGACGATCGGCACGTACTGCTTGGCCTTCGGGAAGTCGAACTCCGCGTCGGGTTTCGTCATCTCCTGCGCGAACGCCGCCGCATCCTTCATGGCCTTCACGAAGTCGTCCGGGGGCGTGTCCGCGGCGTGCAGCGTGAGGCCGAGCATCGCGACGAGCGCGACAGCGGAGAGCAGGGAAGCGCGTCGCATGGAATCTCCTAGGCGTGTGTGGTGCCGAAGCCGCTGACGAGCCAGTAGCCGCCGACGACGATGGCGACCGTCGCGCTGGCGAACACCAGCACGCGGTGCGTGGTGGCGCCCGTCGCGGCGGACCGTTGCGCCACGGCCCCGATGGCGGCGGCGAACACCGTCATCGCGGCGACGCTGGTCGCGCCGAAGACACCGACGTAGGTGAGGGCGTCGACCCGGGTAGGCAGCGCAAGGGCCGGCAGCACACCGAGAAAATGCGACGTGCCCGCCACGCCGTGCAGGATACCCATCAGAAACGCGGCATGGGCGTGGCCGACACGCCGGAGCGCGGCGGGTCCACGGCCGACGTGCGGGTGTGTATGGGTCGTCCCGCCATGGCTGTGCGCGGAGCTACCGATCGCGAGCCCGCGCCGGAGCGCCCAGAGGCCCACGGCGACGAGCGCGCCGCCGACGATGCGCTCACCCCAGAGGGAAATCGTGTCAACCGGCGGCAGCAGATCGCGGAGGAGCACGCCCAGCGTCGCCACGACCACCACGCCTGAGGCGTGACCGAGGCCCCACGTCCAGCCCGCCAGCCAGCTCCGCTCACGCCCGTCGATCGCCAGTGGTGCGACGGCCGCCATGTGATCGGGTCCGGACAGGACGTGAACCGTCCCGGCGATGGCGGCAGAGAGCACAGTCAGCATCACGTCGGCGCTATACGGGGCGATTGTACCCGTGAAAAAGAAAGAGCCGGTGAGTCTGGGACCCACCGGCTCCGGTGTGCGTCGAGCGTCTGGAGCGCCTAGACCGTCTTGTTGTGCGTGACGGGCTGGATCGGCTGGGCTTTCGGCTTCGGACGGCCCTGGAGACCGGCGATCTGAAGCGTGGGCTGCTCCTTGAGCACTTCCTGCCGGTAGAGCTTCTCCATCTCCTGGTGGTGACGGAGCTCCTCGGGTGTCATGTGCGCGGTCTTGCGGGCCGCCAGCTTCTCTTCGCGCGCGTTCTTCGCGATGCCGAGCTGGTCGAGGTCCGTCTGCGCGCCGGCCGCGACAGCCTCCGCATTGAGCACCAGCGTGTGGCTCTGGTCGGTCATCGGGACGCTCTTGTTGCCCGCCCAGATTTCGTGACGGCCGTGCTCCTCGTACCACTTCGTGAGCGTGGCCGTCATGTGCATCTTCTCGATGATGTTCCGCCAGCCGATGCCCGTGTTGTACGCGCAGAACGAGATCTCACCCTGCTGCGTGGCATACGGGATGATGCACATCTCGGTGCGGCGGAAGTCGTAGTTGAAGAGGTCCTGGAACCACATCCCGGCGATGAACAGGAAGTTCCAGCGGTCGGCGCGACGCTTCTGGATGTCGTCCATCGTGCGGTCGCCGCTGACCTTGCCGTAGTCCTTGCCGGTGGCGCCGAAGGTCTTGTCGAACTTCTTCAGCAGGTCCATGAGGCGGAAGTGCGTCGGCGCCTTGAACGGGTCGTAGTTCCGGAGCAGCGCCAGCGCCATGCCGGCCACCGAGAGGAACTTGCCGCGCGCGGCGTCGTTGACCTGGGCGACGTCCTTCGCCAGACGCTCCGCCTTGAGGAACGCGGTGACCGGAACGGCCTCCTTCGTTTCCTTGTCGATCATCAGCGCCATGCCGACGCCGCAGTTCGGGTGGCAGCCGCACGTCAGGTTGCCCCACGGCGTCTCCGGTCCATGGACGACGTCCGCCCAGTCGGTGAAGGTGCCCATGAAGGAGATCGGGAACCAGTCGCGGGTCGGCTCGCCGAGATTGACCTGGTTCTTCACGTCGTGCGCGAGGTGCGAGAGCGTGTAGCGCTGCGCGGCCCGGCGCTCCGGGGTGATCTCCTCGTCGCGGCCCGTGAATGACACCGGCTGGAACGACAGGAAGTTGATGCGCTTCGGGTTGTCGAGCGCGAACTCGATGACGCGGCCCACCTGCTCGTTGTTGACGCCGTTGACGATCGTGATGACCGGCACGATGTCGACGCCGGCGGCGTGCAGGTTCTCGATCGCCTTCAGCTTGACGTCGAAGAGGTTACCGACGCGACGGTGCGAGTTGGCGGCGTTGCCGATGCCGTCAAACTGCAGATACGCGTAGCGGAGACCCGCTTCGGCCGCCTGCTTGGCGAACTCGACGCTCTTGGCGAACTCGATGCCGTTGGTCGCTGCCTGCACTGAGCTGTAGCCCACCTTGCGGGCGTAGCGCACGGCGTCCAGGAAGTAGGGCGACATCGTCGGCTCGCCGCCTGAGAACTGCACCGACATCTGCCGCTTCGGCTTGATGGTGATGGCGTTGTCGAGCACGGTCTTGATGTCTTCCCACGTCAACTCGTGGACGAAGCCCACCTGGTTGGCGTCCATGAAACACGGGTCGCACATCATGTTGCAGCGGTTGGTCAGGTCCACTGTCAGGACCGATCCGCGGCCGTGCTTGATGGTCGAGCTGCCGTGGTTGTGGAGCTTGGCGTCGTTGTGCGCCGGGATGTCGCGGCCTGGGAAGACCTCTTCCAGGTGCTTGAAGAAGGCCGTGTCCATGGCCATCACGTCCTCGAAGTGGCCGTGGATGGGGCAGTCCTTCACCATCAGGATCTTGCCGTCGCGCTCGAGAATGGTGGCCTCGATCTCGCCGACCTTCTCGTTCAGCAGCACGGAGACATCCTGCTTGCCGTCGAGGATCGACTGCCGCGCCTCGCGGACGCAGGTCGGGCAGAGTGAGTCGGTCTTCCGCGGCCAGCCGAGCGGCGGCTTCGTCTTCTGGTGAGACTTCAGCAGCGGCTTGTCCGACCAGGCAGGGGTAAACGACGGGTTCTGGGCAATCTTGTTGGCTGCGGCAAACGCGTGCCACACCCCGTTGGCCACGATGGCCATCCCCTTCTCGACGTACTTCATTGGCGCGTGCATCTCGACAACTCCTTGAGCCAGTGGCGTTTGTGGCCACCGGGACGTGCCATTCTAGCCAGCTGAACCGGCGGCTTTGAGGGCTTTTCGGCCATCTGGCCATTCCGGCGGGTCAGCGGGCACTTTCAGCGGGGGAATGGCGTCGTGCATCCTGACCGGACTGGACCCATAATTGTCGCGGCCTGTTGCGGAACCTGCCGGAGAGATTGGCCGTCTTTAACAGCGTCAAATTCACGCCCTAGCTCTATCAAGGAGAGACCGAATGAAGCGCGTAACCATGTTCCTGGCGGCCCTGGCCGTCGCTCTGCTCCCGACGATTGCCCGTGCCGATGTGGCGACCGCTGACGCTGCCGCCTACATGGGCGCGTGGGGTCTGACCTTCGACGGCCCGATGGGCGCCATCGAGTTCACCGTGACCTTCAGCGACAACGGCGGCAAGCTGGCCGCCAAGATCGAGGGCCAGGGCATGGGCGCCGGCCCGGTGACCAAGATCGAGAAGGGTGCCGACGGCATCAACCTCGACTTCGAGATCGAAGCCGCCGGTATGACCATTCCTGCCACGCTGACCGTCAGCCCGAACGGGGCCGACGCCAAGGGCAACCTCGACATCATGAACGGCGCGTTCACCGCGCCCGGCGCCGGCAAGAAGAAGTAGTCACCACCTTAGCGTTCTCACCGGCGCCCGCATTCTGATAGAACGGTACGGATGATCCGTGACGTTCTGATTGTGGGCGCCGGTCCTTCCGGCCTCGCCACCGCCATCGCCGCCAAACTGGCGGGCCTCGACTACGCCATGGTCGAGAAGGGCACGCTCGTCAATTCCATCTTCAACTTTCCGGTCCACATGGTGTTCTTCACCACGCCGGAACTGCTCGAAATCGGGAAGCTCCCGCTGGTCTCGCCGTTCGAGAAGCCCACGCGGCTCGAAGCGCTGCGCTACTACCGGCGCGTCGTCGACACCTACGACCTCTCGATTGCGTTCGACGAGACGGTGACGGCGGTCGAGCGCGATGCCGACGGCACGTTTACCGTGGTGACCAACGCGCCGCGCGGGCTGACACGCGTGCGTCAGGCTCGCGCCGTTGTCATGGCCATCGGCTACTACGAGCGGCCGAACATGCTCGGCGTGCCGGGTGAGGACCTGCCGCACGTGTCGCACTACTACTCCGACGCGCATCCGTACTACCGGAAGCGCGTGGTGATTGTCGGCGGCAAGAATTCCGCGGCCGAGGCCGCGCTGGAACTCTACCGGGCAGGGTCGCACCCGACGATCGTGCACCGTCAGGCCACGCTGGGCGACTCCATCAAATACTGGGTCCGGCCCGACATCGAGAACCGCATCAAGGAAGGGTCCGTCGGCGCCCGGTTCGAATCGCGCGTCGTCGAGATCACGCCGACGACTGTGCGCATCGAAGGCGCGGATGGGCGCGCCGAGGACCTGCCGGCCGACGCCGTGTTTCTGCTGACGGGTTATCTGCCGGACGTGGATCTGATGCGCCGTGCCGGTGTGACGTGCGACGACACCACGCTCGCGCCGGCGATCAATCCGGAGACCTTCGAGACGAACGTGCCGAATCTTTTCATCGTCGGGGGCGCGATGGCCGGGCGGGCAACGGGCACGATCTTCATCGAGAACGGCCGCTTTCACGGCGAGAAGGCCATCGCCGCGCTCGCGGCGCGGCTGCGGGACTGAACCCGCCGGCCGCCAGCGTCAGAGTTCGCGAGCAGGCGGCTCGTCGGCCCGTGACTCGCGTGCGTGAGCCGACCGGCGGAAGCGGTTCGTCAGCAGTTCACCCAGCCCAGACTTGAGACCGTCGCCGATGGCGGTCGCGCCGTGGTAGAGCGCCTCGATCACATCCATCGCCGCATGCACGCCGCTGGTGGCGCGGTTCACCTCGGCGCTGATGTTGCCGACCATCTCCTGCAGGAGAACGGCCACCTTTTCTAGTTCACGGCTGACGCCGCTGGCATGCCCGGCAATCGTCCGCAGGTCGCCGACGAGCCCGTCCGTCCTCGACTGCAGCGCCGCCAGTTCCCGCTTCAGCGCCCCAAATTGGCGGCCGGCCCAGACCACGCCCGCGATGAGCAGCAGCAACTGGACGACGGATGTGGCGGCCATGACCGCAAGGATGATGTTCGTCGTTCCGAGATGCTCCATGCCGCTGCTCCTGGAAGGGGTTCCCGTACAGCGTAGTCCACCATGGCCCGTTGCGTCCGGCGCCGTGCAGGAGTTCCACGCCTGACGTCCGCGGCTCTGGAATAGGCGGCCGTGCCCTCGGAAAGAACCGTTCAGAACAGTACGGCTGGCCTGGCACCCGTCTTGTATCGTCGAGGGCAGAAGCTCGACCGCGTCGACACGCGATCGTGCACGGAGGCAACCATGCGTATCGGACCCCTACTCGGCGTTCTCCTGGCGGCAGCGAGCGTTTCCGCCCAGCATCCAACACCTCAGCAGTTGTTCGAGAGTGGCCAACTGCAGCCGGCGGTTGCGGTCATCGCAGAGCACCGTGGCCAGGGGCAGGAGAGTGCGGCAGAGTCGTTTCTCGAAGGGCTGATCCTGGTCAAACTGAACGAGCCGGATCGGGCGAGGGAGGCGTATTCGCGTCTGACGGCATTGGGCGGTGAGCCGTGGGCCCCGATCCAGGCGTCGGCCCTCGCCCTGCTCGACGGCGACACCGAGGGCGCACGGCATGCCGCCCAGCAGGCGACGGCGGGTGCGCCGGAGATTCCGCTGGC